>CAJCJE010000826.1 GCA_903970565.1 Candidatus Melainabacteria bacterium
CGCACGTCCTCGGTACTGGGCACAGTCGCTGGGTTGCTCGTCACTACAGGTAACACCGGCCTTCTGATCTGCCGAGCCACTGGTGGTGGGTGCGTCGAGGGACGCGCGGCGGCTCCGTGGACTTCATGTTACGGCCGCCTCCCCACCCGGTAAGTTACCGGCCGGTCAGATCACTCCTACTTATCGGTTTGGGGTCGGAGCGCATAACGGTGATCCTGTTCCGTAGCATGTAGGGTTGTGCAACATCCGGGAACAACACGCCGGCTCAGCCGAACTGAACTGGATGTCTGGCGGTCATTTCTGCGCGCGCACGCGCGCATCAGCCGGGCGCTGGAAAGTGAACTCCTCGCTGATCAGCGGCTGTCGCTGGCCTCCTACGACGTCCTCGTCCAACTCGCCGAGACGCCGCACCGGCGCCTGCGGATGACCGAACTCGCGGACGCGGTGCTGTTGTCCCGCTCGGGTGTCACCCGCCTCGTCGACCGGCTGGAACGCGGAGGCCTGGTGACCAGGGCGCGGGTGGACTCGGACGGCCGGGGCGTCGAGGCGGTGCTCACCCCGCTGGGCTTCGAGCGGTTGCGCGCGGCGTCGGGCACTCACCTGTCCGGGATCGTCACGCATTTCGCCGATGTGCTCGAGGGCGAGGACCTGGCGGCCTTCGGCCGGACCTGCGAGCTTCTGGGCGGCGCCAACGAATCGACCGGCGAGGTCGTGCTCGGCGAACCCGTTGAGTCCGGAATGGACGGTTTACTCGACGAGGGAACCCGGCGCAACAGCTTCCCGGACAACGACAACTCCGCACATCCCGACCATCCCGATGCTGATCACACCGGGTCGGACCACACCGATCCCGGCCGCCACACGGGGCCTGGCTCTGCCGGTCCCGGCCCCGGAAACCCGTCGGACCCCGGCGAATCCTGACCGGTACGGACCGGCGCGGACCGGCGCGGACCGGCGCGGCGAGATTCAGCTGGTCTCGCTCGGCTGGCGTTCCGGTTCGTCCTCCCAGCGCGGCGAATTGCGCACCTGGTCGGCATCGGGATGACTGTGTCCCGGCCGATTGCTCGCGACGGGGGAGTTCCCGTTGTTCTTGCGCTTGCGGGGTTTGGTGTCGTCGCTCAGTTCCTGGCGCAGCCGGTCCAGCTCACTGCGCAGGTAGTCACGGGTGGCGATCTCGCCGACGGCCAGCCGCAGCGCGGCCAGCTCCCTGGTCAGGAACTCGGTGTCCGCCTTGGTCTGCGCCGCGCGGGAGCGGTCCTCCTCCAGCGTGATCCGGTCCCGGTCGTCCTGTCGGTTCTGCGCCAGCAGGATCAGCGGCGCGGCATAGGCGGCCTGGGTGGAGAAGGCCAGGTTCAGCAGGATGAACGGATACGGGTCCCAGCGCAGCGAGGCGGCGGACAGGTTCAGCGTGATCCAGATGACCACGAACAGCGACTGCCAGAACAGGAACTTGCCGGTGCCCATGAACCGGGCCAGCCGCTCGGAAAAGCGGCCGAACGCCTCCGGGTCCACATCCAGCGTCAGTCGGCGCGGCCGGCGTGGCTGGTCCAGGCGGCGCCGCGAGAGCAGTTCAGGCATGGCTGGACTCCTGCCGATCGGTCGCGTCATGGGTCCGGCCGGCCCGCGACGAATGGTGATGGCTGTCGTGCAGGCCGGTCTCCCGCCAGTTCACCGGCAGCAGGTGGTCGAGCACGTCGTCGACGGTGACCGCGCCGAGCAGGTGGTCGGCCTCGTCCACGACCGGCGCGCAGACCAGGTTGTACGCGGCGAAGTACCGGGTCACGTCGGTCAGCGGATCGGTCGGCGCCAACCGGGCCAGATCCGCGTCCAGCGCCCCGGCGACCAGGTCCGACGGTGGTTCCCGCAGCAGCCGCTGGATGTGGACGCAGCCCAGGTAGCGGCCGGTCGGGGTCGCGGACGGCGGCCGGCAGACGAACACCATGCTGGCCAGCGCCGGGGTCAGGTCACCGTTGCGCACCCTGGCCAGCGCCTCGGCGATGGTCGCGTCCGGGGTCAGCACCACGGCCTCGGGGTTCATCAACCCACCCGCGGTGTCGAAGGAGTACTGCAACAGCCGCTTGACCGGCGCGGACTCCTCCGGCTCCATCAGCGCCAGCAGCCGGTCCTTCTCCCGTTCCGGCAGCTCGGCCAACAGGTCGGCGGCGTCGTCCGGATTCATCGCCTCCAGGATGTCCGCGGCCCGATCCTCGTCGAGATGCGACAGGATGTCCTTCTGATCGTCGTCCGGCAGCTCCTCGATGACATCGGCCAGGCGCTCGTCGTCGAGTGCGTCGGCGACCTCGTGGCGCCGTTTGACCGGCAGGTCGAGCATGGCGGCGGCGACGTCCGCCGCGCGCATCGAGTCGTAGACCGCGATCAGCTGTTGGGCGCCCTGCGGCTGGGTGTCCAGCTCGGTCAGGCCCAGACCGCTGATGTCCTCCCAGGGCAGCACCTGCACCGAGCCGCGCCGGGCCAGCCGGCCGGTCCGCTCCTGCACGGCGAGCCTGGTGAACAGCCAGTCCCGCGTTCGGCCGCGCTCCATACCCGCGTCGATCACGATGGCGGTCTTGCCGGTGTTGGCCACGGTCACCCTGGCGTCCAGCAGCTGCCCGATGACCATGACTTCGTTGGTTCGCTGGAGAAAACGGCGCAGGCTGACCGACCCGGTGGACAGCGTGATCGCGCTCGCCTCGATCGAGTTCACCCGCAGCATCGGCACGAAAATGCGTCGACGGGTCACCAGCTCGACGACCAGCCCGAGCACCCTCGGTGGCTGTCGGCCGATACGCAGCATGACTACGATGTCCCGAACCTTGCCGATGGACTCACCGTCTGGCCCGAACACCGGCAGTCCGCTCAATTGGGCAGCGAATACCCTGTTCACGGCGGCCATGCGCTCAGGCTAGTAGCCGCCGTCCAGCTGCGGAAATCGACCCGAACGTGGTAGCGGAGCGTGGGCGGACGTTCAGCCGGTTCTCACCCGCCGGAAATCAGCCGCGCTGATCGGCCGGGGATTCCGCGTCAGAGGCGTTGTGAAAGAGGACTCAAGCGAATGGCGGACGGGCCGGGTACGTGTCACGATCGCGAAAATTGGTTACCTGTCGGTAAACCTAGTTCGGGAGGCCCCTCATGGTCGATCGCCTTCGTCCGCGCCGTTCCTGTCTCGCCGTGCCGGGCAGTAATCCGCGCTTCCTGGAGAAGGCCAAGACCCAGCCCGTCGACCAGGTCTTCCTCGACCTCGAGGACGCCTGCGCGCCGCTGGCCAAGCCCGGCGCGCGCAAGAACATCGTCGCGGCACTGAACGAGGGCGACTGGGGTGATCGGATCAGGGCGGTCCGGGTCAACGACTGGACGACCGAGTGGACCTACCGGGACGTCATCGAGGTCGTCGAGGGCGCCGGCGCGAACCTGGACTGCATCATGCTGCCGAAGGTGCAGACCCCCGAGCAGGTGCACGCGCTGGACCTGCTGCTCACCCAGATCGAGAAGACGATGGGCTACGAGGTCGGCCGGATCGGCATCGAGGCGCAGATCGAGAACGCCATCGGCCTGATCAACGTCGACGCGATCGCCAAGGCCTCGCCGAGGATCGAGACGATCATCTTCGGCCCGGCCGACTTCATGGCCAGCATCAACATGCGTTCCCTGGTCGTCGGCGAGCAGCCTCCCGGCTACGACGTCGGCGATGCCTACCATTACATCCTGATGCGCATCCTGATGGCCGCCCGGGCCTACGACAAGCAGGCCATTGACGGCCCCTACCTCCAGATCCGCGACGTGGAAGGCTTCCGCCGGGTCGCCGGCCGGGCCGCCGCACTCGGCTTCGACGGCAAATGGGTGCTCAACCCCGGTCAGGTCGAGGCCTGCAACGAGATGTTCAGTCCGCGCCAGGAGGACTACGACCACGCCGAGAACATCCTCGACGCCTACGCCTATTTCACCTCCGAGGCCGGCGGCAAGAAGGGCTCGGCCATGCTCGGCGACGAGATGATCGACGAGGCCTCCCGCAAGATGGCCCTGGTGGTCGCCGGCAAGGGCCGCGCCGCCGCCATGTCCCGCGCCGACCGGTGGACCGCCCCGGAGGAGTGATCAGGTCCGGTAGGTCCGGTAGGTCCGGCCCGTGGAGTGGGCGCGTAAACGAACGTGCACTGGAGTCGATCGAGATCGAGGGCTTCCTCTCGATCCGGTCGGCTTCGGTGTCTCTCGGGCCGCTCAACGTGCTGATCGGCGCGATCGGCCGGCTTGCAGATGAGAACCTGCGGTTGTTCGTGGGCGAAGTGGCGGGGCGTCGGCGCTGCCGACGGCGGACAACATCGCGCTGCATGAGGACGCCGGAAACCTTGCCTGGTTCTCGGTGCTTGAAAGGGCCGTTCGACCGGTGCGGCGAGTGGGATCAATGGGATTTTCGGCTCGGCCGCGGCTTCCGGGGTCAGAGGAGGGCGCCGAGCAGGTTGAGCATGGACGTGAACAGCAGCCACATGGTCAGGCCGGTGGCGAGCATCCCGAGCAGTACGGCGATGAGTACGGTATGTCGTGATCCCGGATTGATCTCGCGGACGCCGTCGTCCCAGGAATTGCGCTGTTTCGCGGCGAAGAGCGAATCTTGAAGACTGCGGCGACTGCTCATCGTTACCCCTGTTGCCGGAGGACAGGACAGGTGTTCGCAATCATCAGCAGATCGAATGTAAGCGGTTACCCTGTGTCTAAGGTTGCTATGAGATAACGCACAGATAACGGCTTGGGCTTGCTTGGGCTCGCCTCGATCGGGTGATGCTGGGGTCATGAGCAAGCATCGAGTGCGCGAGGAGAGTCGGAGACCCCGGTCCATTTTCGGTCGGCGCCGGGAGCGGGACAACCTGTTCGAGCGGAGCTTCCGGGCCTGTGTTCGTTGTGGTGACGACGTCTACGTGCTGGCGACCGGCTGTCGCGGCTGCGGCCAGGCCCTCGAACTGCGGGCGAGGTGATCTCTCGGCCGATCGGTGCCGGGCCGGTGTTTCATCGCGGTGGGTGAGGTCCCTCATAGCGCGAACGGTCGTTAACTCGGGCGAGTGCTGCAATACTCACTGGTAACTTTGCCGACTCGCCTCCGTGACGAAGGGGACCGGCCCGGTTCGGACCCCTGCCGGGGTCGGAAAGGATTCCGTGATGGCCCGTCTCGCCCAGACCGCCGGACTGACCGACATCCAGCGGGAGATCCTCAGCACGGTCCGCGATTTCGTGGACAAGGAGATCATTCCGAATGCCCAGGCGCTCGAACACGCCGACGAATATCCGGCGGACATCGTCGAGGGCATGAAGGAGATGGGCCTTTTCGGCCTGACGATTCCGGAGGAGTACGGCGGCCTCGGTGAGTCGCTGCTGACCTATGCCCTGGTGGTCGAGCAGATCGCCCGTGGCTGGATGAGTGTCTCCGGTGTCATCAACACGCATTTCATTGTGGCGCACATGATTGCCCGGCACGGCACGCAGGAGCAGAAGGAGTACTTCCTGCCGAAGATGGCCACCGGCGAGGTGCGCGGTGCCTTCTCGATGTCCGAGCCCGATCTCGGTTCGGACGTCGCGGCGATCAAGACCAGGGCACGCCGGGACGGTGAGGACTACGTTGTCGACGGCGCGAAGATGTGGCTGACCAACGGTGGTAGCTCGACGTTGATCGCGTTGCTGGCCAAGACCGACGAGGGCGCCGAGAAGCCCTACCAGAACCTGACCGCGTTCCTGGTGGAGAAGCCGGCCGGGTTCGGCGAGGTCGCACCGGGACTGACGATCCCCGGCAAGATCGACAAAATGGGCTACAAGGGTGTCGACACCACCGAAGCGGTGTTCGACGGCTACCGGATCGGCGCGGACCGGGTGCTGGGAGCCGCGCCGGGTAAGGGTTTCGCGTTCATGATGGACGGCGTCGAGGTCGGCCGGGTCAACGTGGCCGCCCGCGCCTGCGGCATTTCCATCCGTGCCTTCGAGCTGGCGGTCGAATACGCCCAGCAGCGCAGGACATTCGGCAAGCCCATCGCCGAACACCAGGCAATCGCGTTCAAACTCGCCGAGATGGCCACCAAGGTCGAGGCGGCGCACCTGATGATGGTCAATGCCGCCCGGCTCAAGGATTCCGGCGAGCGCAACGACGTGGAAGCCGGCATGGCCAAGCTGATCGCCAGCGAGTACTGCGCCGAGGTAACCCAGGACGCGTTCCGCATCCACGGCGGCTACGGCTACTCGGCCGAGTACGAGATCGAGCGGCTCATGCGCGAGGCCCCGTTCCTGCTCATCGGCGAGGGCACAAGCGAGATCCAGAAGATGATCATCAGCCGCGGCCTGCTCCGCGAGTACAAAATCTAACCGGACCCGGCCCGCTCGACGAAGATCCGGTGCAGATCCCGGGCGGCCACCGGGTGAGGGCCGGACCTGGTCCGCTGGATGACCAGCCGGACCCCGGTGTCGTCGTCCGCCAGCGGCCGCCAGGTGATCACCCGGTGCTGCTCGAGCGGGTCGCCGATCACGCTGTAGTCGGGGAGCACGGTGATGCCGAGTCCCTCGGCCACCATGAGCTTGCCCATCTCGGCCCCGTCGGTCGAGAACGAGATGGCCGGCGGCCGCCC
>CAJCJE010000827.1 GCA_903970565.1 Candidatus Melainabacteria bacterium
GCTGGCATCGGTATGGCCGGCGGCCAGCAGGGCGATCAGCCTTTTGTAGCGGTTCTCGATCTCCCCACTCGGACAGCCCGGAGGTGCGGTGATGGTGCACGGATTCATTTCCTCGAAAGTGTCACACATTACTCGAACCAATCTGAGATTGTCATGCTGGTCGAATGATGAAGAACACGCGGCCCTACCTGTTGGCAAGGCAGCGAGACTGTCTTGAGAACCCGTCCGCACCCGGTGTTCCGTGGGCGCCGCGAGCGTCGTCACACCGACTCCCGCCGGACCGGACACGACCACCGACGGGGTATCCCGCCCGCCACCCTGTCGGGAGGAGGGCCGACTCCGGCCGGTGATACAACTCCTCGGCCACGCGAAGACGGATGCCGCGCACCACGCCGCTGGGTGTCACGTCATTGGGAACCCAGCCGCACCGGAGGACCGACGTCAGAGACCAGAACGGGATCAGGGCTCAGACGGCGGCACCACAGCGGCCGGAACCGGTGGGCCGAACCCACCGATCCGCGGGAGAAGCCAGCACTCCGCGTCCGAGAACTCCAACGCCCGTGAAGGCATGATCACTGACCGCGCCACGGCCCGGTCGGCCCACGCTCCGGATCTCGGATCGAACGGGCGCCGAGCGAGGACATTTCCGCCAGGGCCTCCTGGGTAAGCCGAACCCGGAGCCGATGGTTGTGCAGCAGTACACCGAACCGGCGTTGTGTCCTGCCCCGACAAAGATCACTAACCACGCCCCCGTTTCGGGATTGTGCTCGCCCACCACATCGTTCGCTCGTGCGGGCCCCACCGGCAGTGCCCGGTCTGTATCACCGTGGCTGCTGGCGCTATCGCCGCGGTCGCTGCGCGGTCGCGTCACCGTCCGGCCGTCACCGGCGAGGCCCGTGAGCAGCCATTGCACCTGGCCCGATTTCTCGGAAGATCCTCTCGCCGGTAGGTCGCGCGCCTGCCGCCACCCTCTGCCGCCATACCGTGAGCGCCTGCTCGGGCCCGCCAGGAGCCGAGGGCGTACGGTCGGGCGTGGTGGGGGTGTCGGTGACGACGACGGCATTGTTACCGGGCGCGGCAAGCAGGGTCAGCATCCGGGTGCGCACCTTGGTCACTGTCAAGCGCGTTCGCGACGGACGCGGGCGAGTTGGCACGGCTGATCTTCCAGACACCCCGGTTCAGCAGTCTCACCACGCTCGCCGGATGCCGGCACGCTTGAGAACGGCCAACACCTGCGGCCGAGTATCGGGCGCCCACGGCCTCGCAGGCGATCTACGCCGTGTCGCTCTCCATGCCGCAGGGCAGCGTCACGCGGGGATAGGAGGTTCGTCGGAACGGAGAGTCTCAGGCTTCACGTCGAACGAATGCCGAATGACTTCCGGCCGCTTGCCGAGCCCATCGGTGGTCTTCTTGCTCCACGGAGCCTCGATGAGGGTCTTCGTCTCCTCGATCATCGACTTTGGCTCAAGGTTGCGATAGGTATCGACCTCACCTGCGGCGACCGCCGTCATCGTGACGTACACCGGCTCCGGGTTGAACTGCGCCCGCGGAAACGCGAACTCGGCGTAGTCGAAGAGACGCTGCGCCGGGTCGTCCTCCCATCTGGTCGTCGAGGACATCTGCGATAGTCCGACGATTTTCCTTCGGTGAGGTCAATTCGAGCGAACGGCATGACACGTCTGTTCTCTGGTGAATTATAAGCAGAAACGGGCGACGACGCGGAGTTTACTTCGTGGCGCCACTGAAGAGTACGCCTTGAGCCGCAACAAATGCGGCAACGCGGCGACGGCTCAGGATTGCCCTGCGAGAACGCGCCGGACTCGGTAACCGCTTCCAGCAGGACGGCATCGAGGTGCTCGCCACCGAACCATCGAAGAACTTCTCGACCGGACCTGACAGCTGTGAGCAACCCCGGTACGCTGACCCTCCTTGGCGCGCAGGTCCATATCACCAGGGCTCGATTCACCCATTCAGTTACACTTTTGTGTTTTCGTGAACCATGTCCCACGTCACCGGGTACCGATCAGTCGGATGAGGTAAAGGCAACGTGAGGCCCGAGAGTGGTCGCGCGGCGTGAGACAACACCGTCGCCAGACTGAACTGCCCTGACCACAACTGGGATGAGCAGGTATTTTGGGGATATGCCGCGACAATGACGCCATCTGCCCGACCCGGACCAGGCTTCTCGGAAGCCGGAGCCCGCCGCCCGAAGTCGATCTTGTTTGGCTAGATGTGAAGACTTGCGGTTTTCAGGTTACATCGTGGAGCCTCTAGGTATGCAGGAACCAGGGCCCACAACGGCCGGGAAGTGGATTCGCGTCAAGGAATCCGCCATCACAGGTGATACACGCGCCACGAAGGTCTTCCTGCCTCGTCCGCTGCGATCGGACCTGGATCTCCCGTCTCGGGTCCACCGCGAACTGGCCAGGGCCGAACAATGGCTGGGACGGCTGGACGAGGCGGCCCGGCGACTGCCCGATCCGACGGCGCTGATCCGGGCCACCCAAACCCGCGAAGTGCAGAGTTCAGCGGGCCTGGACAACGTGTACGCGGCATTACAAGAAGTCCTGCTGGTCGAGCTGCACGGTTCCGGGGCCCCCTCCAGGATCGGCCCCGCGCTCTCGCGGTATCTCTGCGCCAGCAACCTCGCGTTCGCCGAGGTCGGCGCGGGCGAGGCCATCGGCGTCAACCTGTTCGTCCGGATCAGCAACCAGTTCAGCGGTTTCAAGGACGCCGACGCGGACAACAACGCCGAAGGACTGTGGCGAGACCAACCGGGCCAGGTCGGCGGCCACCGAGCCGGCGAGGCACCGCTCCTGACCGGTCCGCCAGGACCGCACACCCGAGTCGCGCTGGAACAGTTCGCGACCTGGAATGCCGACGAGTGCGAGCTGCCGTTGGTCGGCAAGCTGGCACTGGGCCACTACCAGCTGGAGATGCTACAACCCTTCTCCGCCGGCAACGGACACCTCGCGCGCCTCTACATCGGTCTGGAACTGGTCCAGGCACGAGTGTTGCATGGTCAGATCCTGCCGATTTCCGTATGGCTGGATCGTCATGCCGAGGAATACGAACAGCAGATCCGCCGGGTCGTGGCGACCGGTGACTTCACCGAGTGGATCGTGTTCTTCAGCAGGGGTATCCGCAAAACGTGCCGGAATCAGGTACGTCTGATCAACGAACTGGAAGCCACCCGCGACGATTTGCTCGCCCGGTTGGGCGGCACCGGCAACATCCGGAAGGTTTTCTCGTCGTTGGTGGCCACCCCGATCACCAACCACAACCAGATCGCCCAGCGGCAAGAACTGTCCACCAAAGCCGCGACCGAGATCACCAAGCGGCTGATCCGTGCCGGGCTCATCCAGAACATGGACAACAAGAACTACCGGAAAGTCTTTGTCGTACCGGAGTTTCTGCGACTACTCAGCCTGAACGATCCACCACCGCCCGAGCATGACAAAGACGTGTTCGCCCCCGACGACCCACTCGGCCTCCCTCGGGCCTGAGCCTGCCCCCAGCAAGGACTTCTCCGTGTTCCCCACCCCACATCACGCTGACCACCAATCCCGCCCGATTCGTCGATACCGTCCCCGCCGCTGGATCGTGCCCTACCTGCCGCTGCTGGTCGCTCTGATCCAACTGGTCGGCGTGCTGGTCACTCGATTCTGACCCCACGACACCGCCCGGCGACCGGGGCATGGCCCAGGCCCCTTGCCCGGCCGAGCCGGTGCCGGTGCTGGTGGGTGAACCGCTGGTCAGGAGTCGTCGGGCAGCGGTCGGCCCGCGGGGGTGCTCAGCAGCCGCCGGGCCCGTTCGGCGGCGTGGTCATCGACATCGACCCACAACGCCAGCGCGGCGCTGAAACACCGCTGAGCCCGGCCGGTCATGCCCTGTCGCCAGTAGGCTCGCCCCTGATCGACCAGGGCCTGTGCTCGGTCGGTCAGGGCGGGCTGGGCCAGTTCGGCGAACGCCTTCTGCGCCTGAGCGAGATAGTCGACCGCCGAGTCAGGTCGGCCTGCCCGAAGCATGGTCAGCCCGAGTTGATGGAGCGCACGCGCGACGCCGTAGTCGTCGTGGCGTTGCTGGTATTCCGACACCAGTCCGAAATCGACGTCCAACGCACGGTTCCAGCGACCCCACGATCGGTACATCTCGCCCTGCGCGGTCATCGCGGCGGTGAGGCCGACCGGGTCGTCCAGGTCGCGCCAGAGCGCGACCGCCCTGACCCACTGGGCCTCCGCGCTGGGATAGTCGGTTTCCTGTGCGGCAACATGGGCACTGGCCTGCAACAACTCGATCAACGCACGCGGGCGGCGGCCCCGGATGGCCGCTTCCTCACCATGCCGCGACAGATCAGCCCGCCAGAGGCGATCAGCGCGGATCTCGGCAATGACCGCCGTCACCGGCCACAGGACGGCAGCGAGTCGATCAGTGGCCTCGGGCGCTACGTCCGTCGAGCCCATCGCCACTGCGGCCAGTAACGGCGTTCGATGCTGGATCACCCACTCGGTCGCGTCGGATGGACTATCGAAGCCGACTGACGACGACGTTGCGGCACTCTCGGTGGTTTCTGAGCGCACGTTGCTCGGGGGGCCTTCGGAGTGCTCCGGTATCCGCAGCGCGGATGTCACCGCCACGACGGCGTCGAGCAGGTAGTCGACGAACCGAGTTCGCCGCGCCGTGTCGTCGGTGGAACTCTGGAGTGTGACGGCTAGCCTGACGACCCCCGACGGGGCGAGGCGATACCACTGGTGATCCAGAGACTGCGGTGTCAGCAGACCGGATCGCAGCAGCTCATCGACGACGCCCTCAACCTGCGCAAACGGCAGATCTGCTGCCGCAGACACGAGTTCGACCGACAGATCCGGGATGTCGAGAGCGGCGAAGCAACGCAGTACCTCGACGGCATCGGCAGGAAGATCATGGCCCGTATGCGGCAACACGTCGCTCACCAGCTACCACTCCTCGGCCCAGCCTGGTCTCTGCCTGACACTGCTGCGCTCGCATGTCGCCCTCGGCTGCCTCCCGTGCTGCCTCGCTCCAGAACCCGAGCCTTCATCATGCTCGAAATGCCGTCCCGGCGAAACCGCACGGCAACCATTGAGGTGATCCGTACACTCGGTAGGACCAGTCCCCATAAGCCGTCACTCACATGAGTTGATCATGGTGGACCCCTCGGCCGCAAGACCTGCTCTGGTCCAAACACATCACAGTGGTCATCGTCGCGGCAGCCACAATGGTTGTCGTGACTGGTTGGTGAACGGCTGCCATGTGTGATAGAGGTACCTGCCGCAACGACGCCACCACCCTGACTCCGCCACTGGTCGGAGTCAGGGTGGACGGACATCGCGGAGCCGGGCATCCGTTGGCTGACTATGATGAAATCGCATTGCTATGGGTAAGGAATCCGGCCACTATGCCGATTCCGATAGATGCCGAAAATGTGACTACAATACGCCGGGGCAAAGAGTCCAGGTCTGCGTTTTCGTCGTGGCGGCCTTCTCGCGATATTCCTGATCTGCCTGCCCCGCGCGTCACGACATCGGCCGTGCTGCCCGTCATCGGCCCCCGCACGCTGGAGCAGTTCGACACCCGAGCGCCGGCCGTTCGCTGTTCACACCGGGGTGACGGTGCTCCGCCAGCGGCCGGGCGCCACTCCGTGGTGGCGTTTGAAGGCTGCGGCGAAGGAGAACTCCGAGGCATATCCCAGAGAACGCGCAACCGCGGCCAGACCGGCGTCGCCCTCGCGCAACTGCTCACGGGCCAGCGCCATCCGCCAGTCGGTGACGTAGCTCAACGGAGCCACGCCGAGCAGCGCGGTGAATCGCCGCGCGAACGTCGCGCGCGACAGCGACGCCTCCACGGCCAGATCGGCGACCGTCCAGGGGTGCGCGGGTTGCGCGTGCACGGCGCGC
>CAJCJE010000828.1 GCA_903970565.1 Candidatus Melainabacteria bacterium
CCGTACCGGGCGAGAGATCCCGATCCAGGGACGCCAGGTTGCGACGACGCCGCGGCATTGTCACCGCGAAGGGTGGCGGGGGTAGCAGCCTCTCCCCCGCGTCCGACTTCACGTTGGGTACTCGGCGTAGCCCCTTGCCGCGAATCCGTTCGAGTTTCCACACGATCTCAACCGTCCCCGGAATCTGCTCGTTGCCGGTGTTGAGATCGATTTCGTCCCATGACACAGCCAGCGCCTCCCCGATCCGGACACCGTAGCGAGCATGAACCGCGTGAGGTCCGGCAGATCCTTCCGAGCGGCCTCTCTGTCGCGCTCAAGTCGCGTCAGCCAGTCCTCTCGCTCAACAGTGGTAAGCGAACGCGGCTTCCGCGTACGAGCCTGGGTCAACGCTCAGCCTCGCGCGCGGGGTTCACCTCCAGCGCACCCTTACGCACCGCGAACCCGAGGATGCGTGAGATCACCGAACGGCACGACTTGGCGGTAGCCGAACCCACGTTGTTCCTTGTGCTGAGGAAATCGTCCACACGTGGCGTGTCCACTTCGTACGGGAGAAACGCCCCAAGCCAGGTAGAACGTGATTGTCGAGCTGTCGCCGGTACAGATCACCACTGCCCGCCGCTCGATCACCATCCGAGATCTTCGACTCGAAGCGAGTAACCCCGTCGTAGTCCCTGAAGTTCGTCCGGGCGATTCACCCCACACCACGCTCGTAGGTGCGGATCTCGCCGTACGTGCCAATGTCCAGCCGTGGCCGGCCCATCAGGAGTTGCCCTGGTCGGTGACCCACTGCTCGACGTCGCCGGGCAGGTAGCGGACGTACTTGCCGACCCTGCGCCCGGTCGGGCCGTAACCCTTGGTGCGCCAGGCATACACGGTGTTGACCGGCACGCCGAGGTAGTCAGCGACGTCCTCAACACATTTACCATCACCTTCAGTGAACGCTGGCCGGGCGCTGCAATCTACTAACGAACACGCCAGAAACACCGTTCGTGTTACGGACCCGCCGTGGCGAGGACGGCTGCCGCGGTGCGCAACGCGGCCGGGCAGTCCAGTCTGTTGGTCGCGTATTGGGAGGACAGGAGCTCCTCCCCCAGCCAGCTGTCATATTTCGCGGTCAGCTTGTTCAGGACGTGGCGCGCGAGGTCCAGTTCAGTGGGCGGGGGCGCACCGACAATCGCTCGCAGGACGTCTCGAACCTTCCCCGGCTGTGCGTCCGTGATACGGAGAGCGAGGTTTTCCTGTGCAGCTTCGAGGCCGTCAGCAGTGAGGATTTGGGCAAGCGTGCCCAGTTCGCGATCGCCGGTCCAGGCGAAGACCAGGGTGTCCTTACCATCCCGGATCAAACTCTGCTCGTCTAGCCGTAGTTCAGCATATCCGTGGCGCGCTTGATAGAGGGCCGTTCTCGCTACGGGGTCCAGATAGACGAAATCGGTGGCGTCGGACAGTATCGTGCGCATCCTGCCGCGGACGGTCGCGTGGACCAGGCCACTTTTGAGGCCGCCCAGTGACGGTTTGCCGCCGGTTGCCGGCACGAGTTGAATCACCTTGTCCTGGTCGTGCACTGCTAGGACACGCCATCGGCGCCCGGCGAAGACCATCAGTTGGTGCTCCTGCAGCGGCATCACGACTGGATACGTACCGAGCGTGGTATCCCCGTGTACCAGGCGGTATTCCTCTGGTGTGCGGAAGGCTGCGTAGAACGTGTAGTGGTTGACTTCCCGGTCTCCTACTGGCCCGGCGAGCAGGGTGCGGTCGGCGGACTGGATCAGGACCTGGCGCGCGGCCAGGTCGCGCAGCAGGAGTGCGAACTGCTGTTGGGTGACGGAGGAGAACGGGCCGCCCGGCCCGCACAGGACGTGGTAGGCCTGCTCGGGTCGAGCACCGCCGCACTGCGCGATGAGGGACAGCAACTGTTGAATCAGGGTGGAGAGGTCCAGCCTGGTCGGGACGGGCGGTTCGCACCACTGTTCACGCAATAGTTCGATCGCGGCGATGGTCTGGATGAGATCGGGATGGAGTCGGTCGATCGGTGGACTGTGTGCGTCGATCTCGTCCAATTCGATGTACGCTCTGAGCACTGCGGGAGTGTCACGCCGGCCAGATCGGCCGACGCGTTGTCGTAGCGCGGCGACCGATGGTGGCGGACCGATCTGCGCGACTTGAGCGATGTCACCGATGTCGATGCCCATCTCCAGTGTGCTGGTGCATACCGCTGTCGCTGGTCGGCTCGGGTCCCGCAGCAGGCTTTCCACGTCCTCACGGAGTTCCTTGGAAAGATTGCCGTGATGGGGTTGGAACTCGTTGGGCACGTTCGCGCGTTCGGCGAGTTCAGCCAGTCTGCTCGCGAGTTCCTCGACTCTGTCGCGGGAATTCGCGAACGCCAGGTTGGTGGAACCACGTAGTGTTCGATAGAGATGGTCGGCGATCTGCTGAATCGCGGTCCCGCCTTCGATGTCGAGATCGTCAGCGTTCGCGGGATGCTGGTGGGGGTAGCCGCGGAGTTGGAGGCGCAGCTCCTGTCCACCGGACGGTGAGCTGATCACGATCACGTGCCGTCCTTCGCCGGGACGCAACTGTTCGGCCGCGATGGACATATCGCCGAGCGTGGCGGACAGGCCGATACGCGGTATCCGAGTGCCGATCGCGATCTCGAGCCGGTGCAGCAGCGAGATGAGCTGGGTGCCTCGCTCGACTCCGAGGAACGAGTGCAGTTCATCGATGACGACGTACCGTACAGCGCCGAAGAGTGTCCTGATGCTCGTCCCTCGACGGACGAACATCGCTTCGAGCGATTCCGGCGTGGTGAGCAGAATGCCGCTCGGGTCTTTCAGCAGCGCGGTCTTCTTCGACGCTGCGACATCGCCATGCCAACGATGGGTACGGATTCCCAAACCTTCGCACAGGTCGTCCACGCGACGGAACTGGTCATTGATCAATGCCTTGAGTGGGCCGAGATACAGCACGGCGATGCCAGCGGCGACGACATCGTCGGTCACCAAGCGAGAACAGATAGGCAGGAACGCCGCCTCGGTCTTGCCCGCCGCCGTAGCGGCACCGATGAGAACATCGTGTTCGCGCGCCGCGATCGGCGCGATCGCCCTCTCCTGGACCTCGTGGAGATCCGTCCAACCTTGCTGCCACACCCACCGTTGAACCTTCGGGTGCAACAGGTCGAACGGAGCTGCACCTACTGTTGGTGGATTGAGTTCAGATGCGGAGTGCACTGAGGTCATCAGGTTCCGTCTCGTCGACCGGGACCGGAACGTTCGCGTCGTCGTCGGATGCCACGAGGTCCGGGTTGCTCTCGGGCCGCACGTCCACTTCGGTGAGCACGCTACGCCAGTCCACGCCAGGATTCTGCGCGAGTAAGGCGAGCAGGTTCACGAACTCCTTGATGGTGTTACGTGGCGTCCGGAAATAGGCGTCGCCGATCCGATCGGCGCAGTGCTTCATGAACGTAATGAGGGCCTCGTCGGGAACTAGGTACTGCACGGGATCGCCCGCTGCATAAACATGCCGGAGCCGCTCAAGCAGGACGTACATGTCCTCTGGAGTGAGGTTGGCCAACCTCAGCACTGGCCCTGAGTAGTCCACGAGGCCGCCGACGGCGAACGCGTTCTCGGCCAGTCTGCCGCGCAGCGCTTCGTAGCTGTACAGACCGCGACGGGTGTCCATGAGAAATTCGGGTGTGCCGCCGAAATACACTCCCAGCCCTGCGACGTTGCCCTGCAAGCAGTCGTTGACGATGCGCAGGACCTGCTCGTAGTTCGACCGGCGGGCACCGGCGTGGCCGAGCTTGTAGAGGTTGACCATCTCGTCGAGGCAGATCAGCAGGCCACCGTAGCCGGCCAATTGGACGAATCGTGCCAACAGTTTGAGCTGGTCATAGAAGTTGTTGTCGTCGACGATGGT
>CAJCJE010000829.1 GCA_903970565.1 Candidatus Melainabacteria bacterium
TGCGCCTGCTGCTGGTCGGCGACGGTCCGCAGCGCGCGGAACTGCGCGAGCGCTTCGGCGACCACACCGCGAGCTTCCTCGGCATCCTGCACGGCCGGGAACTGGCGGCCGAATACGCCAAGGCGGACGTCTTCGTCTTTCCCTCCACCACCGACACGCTCGGCCTGGTCCTGTTGGAGGCGCTGGCCAGCGGACTGCCGATCGTCGCCGCGGACAGCCCGGCCAGCCGGGAACTGCTCGCGCACTGCCCGGCCGCCCGGCTGTTCCCACCCCAGGATTCCCAGCGGCTGCCCGAACTGGTCGCCGAGTTGGCCGCCGACCCCGACGCCGCCGCCCTGGCCCGCGCCGAAGCCGAACAGTGGGGCTGGCCGGCGGCCACCAGGCAACTGCTCAAGCACTACCGCGCCGCGTTCGTCCGACACGCCCGGTCCAGCGCGCCGGTCAGCGACGACCTCGCCGAACTCGTCGGCATCGACGGCTCTGCACAACCGGGGGCGTAGCCTAGCGATCCGGAGCTGACTCGGACGGCCGCCATTGACGCCTGATCAGCCCGTATACCCACGAGTCCGACACCTCGCCGTTCACGACGCAGTCTTCCCGCAGCGTCCCTTCCCGCACGAATCCGAGCTTTTCCAGGACGCGGGCAGAAGCCACGTTGCGCGTATCGGTCTCGGCCTGGACCCGGTTCAGGTCCAGCTGTGCAGCGCGAAGAGGGCGTCCGCGTCCGCGCTGGTGAACGGGCGCAACCGCAGGCGAGCGGTCCGCAGTGTCGGGGTGGGCAAGGGCATACGTGCCATCTTGTCCTGCCTGAGCGAAGGCCGGGTAACCGCCCACGCGAGCCCGAGGCTTTCAGCCGGCCGCGACGGCCAGCCGTTCCGCCAGTCCGGCCGCTTCGCCGGCCCGCGGCGGCAGATTCGGCTTGCGGCGGAGCGCTTTCCGGCCGGCAACACCGGCAACACCGACCACGTGGTGCTCGCCGAGTGGTCCGACCGTCAGACCGCGCCGCGTGCACTCGTCCAGCAACCGGGGCAGCGCGCCCAGCGTCGAGCGCCAGGCTCCGACCGAGGCCGCGACATCCGAGTCGTGCAGCAACACCGTGCCGCCGCCGCGCAAACCGCTGAGCACGGTGTCGTAGACGCTGGTGGGCGTCGATTTCGCGCTCCAGTCCCAACCCCAGCAGCTCCACAACACCGGGGTCAGCTCCAACCGCCGCGCCGCGACGATCGCCGAGCTGGTCAGTACCCCGTAGGGCGGCCGGAACCAGCGCGGTGGGCAACCGGTCGCCGCGCTGATCAGGTCCTTGGCACGGGCCATCTCGTCATAGGTACGGCGCGGGCCGTACCAGAGCATCCTGCGGTGGGCCCAGCCGTGTAGCGCGATCTCGTGCCCGGCCGCGGCCATCTCCCGGCCCAGCTGCGGGGCCCGCGCCAGTTCGCTGCCGAGCAGGAAGAACGTGGCCTTGATACCGCGATTGTCCAACTCACGCAGGAAGAACGGCGTCGACCTCGGATGTGGACCGTCGTCGAAGGTCAGCGCGACATGTCCCGGATCGCCGTGGCCGGCCAGACTGGGCAGCAGCCGACCGCGCAACTGTGGCCAGAACGTGACTGCGGGCAGGGCATGGGCGGCGAGCACACCGGCACCGGTCACCGCGACCGAGGTCGCCAAACGATTCACGTCGTCAGATCCTTCAACGGGGTCGGATGCAGGTTGTCGGCGACCGCCTCGTCGGAGAGGCGCTCCAGCATCCCGTCCAGCGCGCAGTTCGCGCCGTTGCCGGAATGCACCAGCACCACTCCGCCACCGGCCGGCAGCGTCAGTGGCGCGCCGCAGGTGAGCACGTGCTGCGGAATGATGATCCGTTCATGATAGAACGCGGCCATCCCGACATCGATCGCGTCGACATCACCGTTGCTGAGCATCAGGTTCGGCCGGTGCGCGGTCAACTGGGTGATCAGCCGCGCACCGGCGCCGATCGAGCCGCGCCGGGTGAAAACCCCGGTCTCGTAGGGCTGTCCGCCGGCCGAGTTGACCAGTTGCAGGCCGGCGTCGGCCATCCGGCGCACCGCGTCCTGGTTGGCGATCGCCGCCTCGACACTCACCGCGACCGAGGCGTGCAGGTCGGTCAGCTCGTCGATGTCCTGCGTGGTCACCTTCTGGTCGGCCGGCAGATCGACGACGAAGAAGACCGAACCGGACTGGCCGGGGCTCGCATCGACCGCCCGGAAACCGTGCGCGACGGCCATGCTGGTGCCGAAGGTGCACATCCACAGCAGTGACAACACCACCGTCGACCACACCGCGAGCCTGCGCGCGACCTTCCCGGAACGGTAGGAGTACGCGGGCGCGTCCGTCCACTGCCGAATCAGGCCGGCGATCGGCACCGTCGGACACGCCGTGCCGACCGAGTCCACGCCGGGGTGGTAGCTCTGCCGGCCGTTGACCGGCGGCCGGCGCGGGGTCACCGTTGCCAGCGCGGCGTCGAGTTCCTCGGAATTGTGCAGCCAGGGCGCCAATCCGGAGGAGGCGAGCAGTCGGGCGTTGGTCCGGCCGTGGCCGGGCAGCGCCCGGTAGGTGTACACCGGCAGGTCACTGGCCTGCGCCTCGAAGAAGGTCAGACCACCGGAGTTGAGCACCGCGACGTCACAGGCCCGCAACAGGGCCGGCATGTCCTCGACCCAGCCGAGTACGACCCCCCGGTCGAGATCGGCCAGCCGCTCGCGCAGCGCCGCGTTGTCCCCACACACCACGACCGGCGTCACCGAACCGGTCGCGGCGACCTCCCGAGCGGACAGTTCGATCTCACCGACCGCCCAGGAACCCGATGCCACCAGGGCCAACTTGTCCTCGGCCGGCAGTCCGAGTTCGGCGCGGGCGCTGGCCTTCTCCTCGTCGGAGGCCAGTCGGCGGAACTCCGGGCGCACCGCGGGGGCGACCACCGCGACGCACTTCCCGCCCTGCATCCGAACCTGGTCGGCAATGCCGATGTGCGCCGCGAGGTAGAGGTCGGTGCCCTCGGCGATCCACAACGGATGCACCGACGGGTCGGTCAGATACGTGATCAGCGGCGCGGAGAACCTGCCGCGACGGCGTAGTTGGTCCAGTACCTGGCTGGCCAGAGGATAGGTGGACACGACCGCGTCGGCGGCCGGCGTGGCACCCGCGCCCCGGCGCACGGCGCTGCCCAGCGGCCGGGAGGCCTTCGTGGCCAACCACACCACGACCGCGGCGGCGGCCGGGTGCCGTTGGAGGAAGTTCAGCAGCCATTCCCAGGTCTGCGGCACCACGTCCAGCTGACGGCGGTAGGCCGCCCTGGCCCGCCGCCCGATGCCGAAGGCCAGCAGCTCGAGGAAGTCGTAGCGGTCGACCTCGTAGCCGGCGACCTGTAGGCGCCGGGCCAGTTCCTTGGCCGCTCCGTCGTGTCCGGCACCCAAACTGGCCGACACGATCACGATCCGTCCCACGCCACTCTCTCCCCTAGTGATCTTGCTGGCGATTGCGCAACGTCATGATCCCGCACGGGCTCGACAGGGGTTGCCACGGCTGCTGAAAAAGCATATCCCTACACGATGTAGGTGAAAATCCGGCCACCCAAGCCCAAGGCAGGTATGGTCTTTGTCAGGTAAACAGGTAGGAGGATGCCAGTGAACGCGGCCGGCTCCAAGCGTAATCGCCGCAGAGCCGCTGGCGAGTTGGAGAACGAGGTACTTGCCGCGCTCTGGGCTGCCGGAAACTCGCTCACCCCGCGTGAGGTGCAGCAGGCGCTCGGCGAAGGTCTCGCGTACAACACCGTGCAGACCATCCTGGTCCGGCTGCACGAGAAGGGCCTGTTGCAACGCACCAACGACGGTCGGGCGCACCGGTACGCCCCGACCAAGGGCCCTGAGGAACTCACCGCCGAGCGGATGCACCTGCTGTTGTCCGCCGAGACCGACCGCCGCACCGTGCTGCGCCGATTCGTCAGCAATCTGCAAGCCGGCGACGAGGAAATCCTCCGCGACCTGCTGGAGCGCGCCGAACGGCCGACCTGACCCCGGCCGAGGTGATCCCCGCTGATCCGACCGCCCGGTGGTCGGATCGTCCCACCGGGTCGGCGGTCTGCGTTCTGTCGCCACATACCAGCAGAATCGCACGATCACCCGGCTGCCGGCATCACCATTTGGACGCTGGTGACGTTGACGAAAGTATTAACCCGGTCGGGCTCAGGGACATCCCGAACAGTGACCGGGACCTGTTGCGCGGCCTGATATTAGTTGGCCCGGTGTTTGTTCGCCCTGTTCGTTCGCGCCTGTTCGTTCGCGCCTGTTGGTCAAACACCTGTTGGTCAACACGTGTTAGTTCACGCCGCCCGGCCGGAAGTCGATCGACCGGACCCACTTGGTGTTGTGCACGCCGGGCAGCGCCGGCACGATGATCCGCGCCGGGAAACCGTGGTCCAGCGACAGTTCGGCGCCGTTGACCCTCAGTGCCAGCAATGCGTCCGGGTCGAGCACCTGGTTGCCCTGCAAGGTGGCGATCTTCCACGCGCCGCTGCGCTCGGCGGACTGCACGAGCGCCGAGTGCGGGGCCGGTACACCGGCCAGCGCGGCCAGGTCGGCCAACCGCACCCCGGTCCAGTTCTGCGTGCTCGACCAGCCTTCCACGCAGGCGATCGGCAGATCCGCGGTGTGCTGCGGCATGGCCAACAGCGCGGCCCGGTCCAGCACCACCGGCTTCCCGCCTCCGGTCAGCGACAGCCGCCAGGAGACCCCGACATCCACCGAGCGCAGGCCGGCCGCGACCGCGGTCCGGTTCACCTGAAAGGCATTGGGACCGTCCCCATAGGACCGTCCACGCGGAATCAGCAGTGCCGCCCACCGGGTGAACCCGCCGATGGTCTGTCCGGCGGTGAGCACCGCGACCAGCAGCGAACCGCCGCCGACCAGCGCCAGCGCACCACGTCGGCTCAGCGTCGGCTTGGCCGGGTCGACCGCGACCAGGCCACCCTCGTCCAACGGCTCGGGTTTCGTGTCCGCTCGGCTGGTGTGCAGTTCGGCCCGCAGCGAGCGGGAACGCAGCCCGCGAATCATGGCCGGGAACTTGATCCCGACATGGACCACGAAAGCGCCGATGAAGATCCAGGCGCCGTAGTAGTGCGCCGTGTAGAAACTGAAACCGAAAACGTAGTCGTACTGGATGTTCAACAACCCGGTGACGATCTCGAACAGAATCCCGCCCACCAGCAGCAGCAACGACAACCGCTCGATGACCTGCGCGATCGACCGGGCCGGCGGCCACTGAAACAGTTTCGGCACCACCGACCACAGTTTGGCCAGCACCACCGGGATCAGGATCAGCGCGAGCCCGACGTGCAGTCCCTCGGTCACCCGGAACAGCCACGAGGGCCGGGTTGGCCAGGTGAAGAACGGCAGGTGCAGGAAGCCGACATGGCCGGGCAGGCTCTGGCCGAACTGCGGCGCGTAGGCGATGTAGTCGAGCAGGCCGGTGA
>CAJCJE010000830.1 GCA_903970565.1 Candidatus Melainabacteria bacterium
ACCGCCACCGCGGCCACCGAGCTCGACCAGGACGGGACCGGAGTCGAGCTCGGACTCTCCGACGGCACCCGCGCCCGCTACGACCTCGTCGTCGGTGCCGACGGCGTACGGTCCTGGACCCGCCGCGCGCTGGGCATCGAACTGGAGACCGTCCCGGTCGGGATGGGAATCTGGCGAGCGTTCGCCCAGCGTCCCGCCTCGGTGACCCGCACCGAGCTCAGCTACGGCGGTGCCGCCTACATCGCCGGGTACTGCCCGACCGGCGAGGACACCCTCTACGCCTACCTCGTCGAGGACGCGCAGGACCGCACCACCCTCACCCCCGACGAGCGGCTCGCCACGATGCGCGAGCTGGCCGGGCACTACCACGGCCCGTGGGACG
This sequence comes from Candidatus Melainabacteria bacterium, assembly GCA_903970565.1. Taxonomy (GTDB): domain Bacteria; phylum Actinomycetota; class Actinomycetes; order Mycobacteriales; family Pseudonocardiaceae; genus CAJCJE01. Next base: position 383 of record CAJCJE010000830.1, read on the forward strand.
ACATCCGCGCCGAACTCACCGCCCCCGACCGGGTCAACTACACCTGGTTCGAGTCGCACCTGCTCGACGGCCCCTGGCACCGCGGGCGGGTGGGGCTGATCGGCGACGCCGCGCACTGCTGTCCACCCACTCTGGCCCAGGGCGCGGCGCAGGCGCTGGAGGACGCGCTCGTGCTCGCCGAACTGCTCACCGGCCGCGACACGCTCGACGACGAACTCTGGGCGGCGTTCGCCGACCGGCGAGCCGACCGGGCCCGCGCGGTCGTCGAGGGCTCGGTGCAGCTGTGCCGGTGGCTGCTCGACCACGAACAGGGTGACGTCCCCGGGCTGATGGGCCGCATCGCCGCCCTCGTGTCGAAGGAGCCGTGAGCATGACGGCCTCTGATGGTTCGCCACTCGTCGTCGACGTCCACGCGCACTGCCTGGTCGGCGCGGTGGAGGCGCTCGTCGCCGACGAACCCGGCTCGGCCGAGCACCGCGCGCTCGACGCCCGCCGCAACGGGCCGGCGTCGCTCGCGGCGTCGGGCGCGATGATCCGCGCGGCGTTGCCGGCACTGACCGGCCTCGGGCCACGGCTGTCCGACATGGACGCTGCGGGCGTCGACGTGCAGGTGGTGTCGCCCTCGCCGTCGCACTACCACTACTGGGCCGGCGCCGACCTCGCCGCCGCGATCAGCCGCACCGCGAACCGGGCCGTGGCAGAGCTGGTGGCGCAGGCGCCGCGGCGGCTCCTCGGGCTCGGGCTCGTCCCGCTGCAACACCCCGGCCTTCTCGTCACCGTCCTCGACGAGGCGCTGGGCCTGGGGCTGAAGGGTGTGGAGATCTCCTCGCACGCCCCCGAGGTGGAGCTGTCGGACCAGCGGTTGGAGCCGTTCTGGGCGCGCGCCGCGGCCACCGGTGCGATCGTGTTCCTGCACCCCTTCGGCTGCACGCTCGACGAGCGCCTGGACCGCTTCTACCTCTCCAACACCGTTGGTCAGCCCGTGGAGAACGCGGTCGCGCTCTCGCACCTGATCTTCTCGGGCGTCTTGGACCGGCACCCCGGCCTGCGGATCGTCGCCGCCCACGGCGGCGGCTACCTGCCCACCTACCTGGGCCGCTCCGACCACGCGTGGCAGGTGCGGCCAGAGGCCCGCGGCTGCGCCGACCCGCCGTCGACCTACCTTCGCCGCCTCTGGTTCGACTCGCTCGTCCACACCCCCGAGGCAGTGCGGACGCTCGTCGCGGCCGTCGGCGCCGACCGGGTGCTACTGGGCTCCGACCACCCGTTCGACATGGGCGTGCCCGACCCGGTTGCGCGCCTCGACGCCGCCGGGCTGCCCGCCGGTGATCGTGCCGCGATTGCCGGTGGCAACGCCTCCAAGCTGGGGCTCGTCCCCGGAAAGGACCGTTAGATGCGCCTGGTCACCCATCTCCGCCACGTCGACCTTGCCGTGCCCGACCTTGCCGTCGAACGCGACTTCTACGCCGGCATCTGGGGTCTCACCGAGGTCGCCACCGACAGCGGGTTGTCGTTCCTCGCGGCCGAGGACTCACCGGAGCAGTACGTCCTGCGCCTGCGCGCCGCGACCGACAAGCGGGTCGACCTCATCGCGTTCGGCGCCGCCACCCCCGCCGACGTCGACACCCTGGCCCTGCAACTCGCGCGCGACGGCGTGCGGATGATCTCCGAACCGGGCGCGGTCGCGACTCCCGGCGGTGGCTACGGGTTCCGGTTCTTCGACAACGAGGGACGGACCGTCGAGATCTCGGCCGACGTCGCGCCGCGCACCCACCGCAGGATCGAGGAGGGCGAGTCGGTGCCCGTGCGCCTGTCGCACGTGGTGGTGAACTCCGCCGACCCCGAGGGCACCGTCGCGTTCTACGAACGCCACCTCGCCTTCGCGCTGTCGGACCGACTCACGCACCCGGGCATGGGCACCATGATGTGGTTCCTGCGCTGCAACGACCGCCACCACAGCTTCGCCGTCGCCCGCGGCCCGCACCCGTCGCTGCACCACGCGAGCTTCGAGCTGCGCGGCATCGACGAGTACATGCGCGGCACCGGCCGGCTGCTGCGCAGCGGGACCGAGAAGGTGTGGGGCCCCGGCCGGCACAAGGCGGGCAACAACACCTTCTCCTACTTCCTCGACCCCCTCGGCAACACCGTCGAGTACACGACCGAGCTCGAACGCGTCGACGAGAACACCTGGCACCCCGGCCTCCACGACTTCTCCGACCCAGCGGTGTCGGACCAGTGGGGCACCGCCAACGCCATGGACGAGTTCGTCGCGAAGAAGTCGTTCAACGACCCGGACAAGGGTCTCTTCCTGGCCCCACCAGTGTGACGGGACGATCTGATGAGGTTCGCAACCGTGCAGGACACCGACGGCGCCGTCCGCTGCGGCGTCGTCGAGGACGAGACCCTGCTCCGGCTCCCGGCCGGGACGAGCGTGCTGGAGCTGCTGCGCTCCGGCACGCTGATCGAGGCCGGGGCGGCAGCGAGGGTGGAGGGCGACGCCGTGGCGCTGGCCGGGTTGCGGCTGCTGGTACCGGTCGACGCGCCGACGGTGCGCGACTTCGTCGCGTTCGAGGAGCATGTCGAGGGCATTGTCGCGTCGGTCGCGGGCGGCTCGGGTGTGGGGGAGGCCTGGTACGAGGCGCCGACGTTCTACTTCACCAACCCGTACGCGCTGATCGGCGCGCACGACGACGTGGCCAGGCCGCCCGGGTGCACGCTGCTCGACTTCGAGCTTGAGGTGGCCGCGGTGATCGGCCGCACCGGCGCCGACCTGACCCCGGCCGCGGCCCGCGAGCACATCGCCGGCTACACCATCCTCAACGACTGGTCCGCCCGAGATCTTCAGCGCCGGGAGATGCAGGTCAACCTGGGTCCCTGCAAGGGCAAGGACTTCGCCACCACGCTCGGCCCGGTACTCGTCACCGCCGACGAGCTGGAGCGCTACCGCGACGACGACGGCTACCTCGCGCTCGGCATGACCGTCGCGGTCAACGGCGCCGAGATCGGCCGCGACCTGCTGTCGAACATGGGCTGGCCCTTCGAGGACCTCGTCGCCTACGCCAGCCGCGGCACGCAGGTCCGCCCCGGCGACGTCCTCGGCTCCGGCACCTGCGGCAACGGCGGCTGCCTCGCCGAGCTCTGGGGCCGCACCGGCACCCAGGACCCTCCACCGTTGCGCCCCGGCGACGTCGTGACCATGAGCGTCGACGGCCTCGGCACCATCGCCAACACCGTCGTCAAAGGCATCGACCCGCATCCCATCGGCCGCGCGCGGACCCGGCCCCGGACAAGACCGTGAGCCCGGCCAGGACGCCGACCCGCTGTTCCTTCGTGGGGAACGGGCCGGCCGATGGCGCTGTCAGGTGGGCGTCAGCCGGCCGACCGGCTGACGTTCTCCCCCTCCCCCCGGCTCGCGAGGCGCGTGGTGTCCGCGTTCCGAACCAGGCCGTCAGGTCACCGGTCTCAACAAGGCACCCACCAGCTCCAGATGCGCGTCGAAGACTGCGGCCATGTCGAGCCCGGGGTCGAGCAGCCACTGGTTCTGCAGCCCGTCCATGACCGCGATCAACCCGGCGGCGACGTGCTCGGCGGACGGACGCTCGGGCAGATTGCCCCGTTCCCGGGCGATCTCGATCGCCCGGACGAGGGACTGCCGGACGAGATCGTTGCGGCGGCGGAAGTACTCGTGAGCCGGGTGAGCCGGGTCGGTGGCCTCCGCGGACAGGGTCGCGTACAGCGCGACCAGCGGTCGCTGGCTCTGGTTGGACCGGACCAGCGCCCGCAGTCCCTCGACGATCTCGCCCTGTGCGCCGCGTTCCAGCAGGGGGACCCCGATGCCGAGGTCGCGGGCCTCCAGGACGGCGACCAGGAGCCTCTCCTTCGACCCGAAGTGGTGCACGACGTTGGCCGGGCTGACGCCGGCGCGTTCGCCGACGTCGCGCAGCGACCCGCCCCGGTAGCCGCGCTCGGCGAACACCTCCCGGGCGGCGTCCACGATCGACCGTTGTGTCTCCCGGCCGCTGGCGTAGGAACCACGGGGCCCACGCTTGCGCGGGGCCGCGGCGGACTGGGGTCGCCCCGCTGCGGCGGTCATCTCGCTCCTTCGTCGGCGCTTCGGCGTCGATTGTAGGGACTTCGGCGCTGGACGCGACGTCACTCGGGGCTCCAGAACAGCTGGGGTTTCTCCACCGGGCCCGGCACGAACACCTCCGCCTCGAAGACGTGCCGGCCCGA
>CAJCJE010000831.1 GCA_903970565.1 Candidatus Melainabacteria bacterium
ACGTGTGCTCTTCCGATCTCTGAGAATGCCGAACCAGCCCAAGACGCCGAGCCGCAACATCCGGGTCCCGGACGACCGTTGGGACGCGGCAGGACACGCTGCCGAAGCCGCCGGGAAGAACCGATCCGAGATCATCAACGAGTTGCTGGCATGGTTCATCCGCGAAGCGGGCGCCCGATTGCCGAAGCGACCGAGTTCGGACGATGACTGAATCCACCGGCCGGATCCCGAGTGAAGGTCGAGCCACAGTACCGGCACGACTTCGCGTCGCGCGACACCTCCAGCGCTGGCTGCGCCTGGCCCAACTCGTGCGCGTACCGGTCGGCCGCGCTCATCGTCAGGACCCCAGGTCCGGTGCCGCCGGATCGTCCGGGGTCAGGTTCACCGCAGGATGCCCGTCCGACGGCGGCAGGCTCCATGGTGTGCCCGTGCAGGCCGTCGCGAGTAGTCCGAGCCCGGTTGCGAGTAGGACGCCGGAGACGGCCAACGCGAGTAGGGGATGCCGGTGCCAGATGCGCGCCTTCGGTTCCGCGTTCGGTGCCGGACTGCTCAGTCCAGCCAGGCTTGACGCGGTACTAGTCGGTATCCGATCCGGGGTCTGACCTGCTGGAATGGTTTGATTCGTCATCGGTCGTCATCTGGCGACACTCCAGTTGGGGATCTGTTAATCGCAGGGTTGCTGGTTCAAGTCCAGCTGGAGGAGCAAAACCCCAGGTCAGTGGCCTGGGGTTCTTTTGTGCCGGCGGTACGCCGCGCTCGGCCGAGCCCGCGTTCCTGAAGGAGTGGGCGAGGAATGGCTGTGCTGAGGCGTCTCCTGCACGCAACGGTACGCAGCCGGCCGTTGGTCGAACCGGCGAAGCCGGAGCCATCAATTCTGGACAGGTACGTCAGTTCGGCTCCCGCTGCGCAGAACGCGGTGGACATCTTCGTCGGCGAGTGGTCATCCTCCTTCCCGGAGCCGTTGCGCGAGGTGGCGGCCGGCTCGATCGGGTTGTTCGAGGACTCTCGGGTGGACTGGGCGATCGAGCAGTTCGGCGGTGTCGACGGTGCGACCGTGCTGGAGTTGGGGCCGCTGGAGGGCGGCCACACCTACCGGCTGACGCGGGCCGGGGCCACGGTCACCGCGATCGAGGCGCAGACCACCGCGTACCTGAAATGCCTTGTCGCCAAGGAGTTGCTCGGCATCCCCAACTCCCGGTTCCTGCTCGGCGACTTCATGCGCTACCTACGCGACGAGCCCGAACACGTGGACGTCTGCTTCGCCAGTGGTGTGCTTTATCACATGCGCAGCCCGGTGGAGACCATCGCGCTGATGTCACAGGTCGCGGAGAAACTGTTCCTGTGGACGCACGTCTACGACGAGGCGGTCATCCGGGCCAGTGAACTGCTCTCGCCCCGGTTCACCCGATCGGTACCAGCCGCCTACGAGGGCTTCGAACACACGCTTTATCGGTTCGACTATGCCGAATCCTTGGAGGATAAGGGTTTCTGCGGCGGCGGTGCGGCATTCAGCAACTGGCTGACCCGTGCTGACCTGCTGGCCGCGCTGGACCGCTTCGGCTGGCAGGTGGGCGCGATCGGCTTCGACGAGCCGGACCACGTGCACGGCCCCGCGCTGGCCCTGGTCGCCACCCGCAAGCACTGACCACAGGGGACAGTGCTTGCGACTTCGGATGAAACTCGATCGAACCGGACTGTTCTGGTCGCGGTGCGGGACTTCAGTCGCGGTGCAGCACGACCACGGGAATGGTGCGGTCGGTGCTCTTCTGGTAGTCCCAGAAGTTCTCGTACTGGTCGGCCATCTGCTTGAACAGCCGGTCCCGTTCCGCGCCTTCGGTCAGCGGCTGCGCGGTGACGTTGATGGTGTCCGGGCCCAGTTCGATGGTGGTCTTCGGATTGGCCACCAGATTGTGGTACCACGCCGGATTCTCCGGCGTGCCGCCCTTGGATGCGATGATGACCACATCGTCGCCGTCGAGGGTGTAGGCCAACGGGTTGATCCGTTCGATACCGGACTTTGCCCCGACGTGGTGCAGCAACACGATCTGACTGTCCTTGAAGGGGCCCTCGGTCAGGATTCCGTCGTTCTCACGGAAGGCCGTGACGACCTGCTCGTTTAGCGCGTTCACCTCGTCAGCATTGAAATCAACCACGAGTGTCCTCTCCTGGATGGGGCACGGCCGGTGGCTGCCCGCCGTGATCGGGACCAGCCTATGCCGCCCGCGCAGCGTGTCCGACGAGTGGGCGGCTGCGGTCGATGTCGACATGACCAGCAAGCCTTACTGCCTCATACCGGACAAAAGTCCGCTGGGTGGTTGAAGATGACAACGGCGTGGCGCTTCGAATCGAGGGCCCGGAGGGATTCGACGGCGAGTGCGTCGCGCAGGTCGGCGAGTGGTGGGCGGAGGGTCGAATCACGGTGTCCCGAAAAGTCAGCGCCGAGCACCGTGCCGAACCCCGATTGCCCCGAAAAGTACACAGACAATCCCCGCCCATCCCAGGGGGCCAGCCCTGCTCCAGCATATCGGGTTCACCCGACCGGGATGGGTGACGGTGCTCTGCCTGTGGACAACGGGGGATCAATGTGGACAAGTTGGGGACTGCGGGGATTCGCCGGGCGGGTCACTCGGACGCTGATGGCGACGGCGGCCAGGTCTGTGGTGACAGCGGCCAGATCCGTTGCGGCGGCGGCCCCGTTTGTCGCGCCATCAACCGGTCTGTTGTGCGGGCCTTCCTAGCCTGTGCCGGCCCGG
>CAJCJE010000832.1 GCA_903970565.1 Candidatus Melainabacteria bacterium
CGCCGGTCGCTGCTGGCCGGGACCGCCGGTGTGCTGACGGCGGCGACGGTGCTCATCGCGCTGATCACGATCGCCGCGCAGATCCTCAGCCGCGAGTCCGGCAAACCCGGCCCCGGCCTGTTCGACGTCGTGGGCCAGGCGGTCATCGCGATCCTGGCGGTGCTGCTCCAGCGCAGGGTGGACCGGCGGCGGAGGGGACGCCGGGTCTGGGCGGCGTTCGGGGTCCTCGTGCTGACCGTGCTGTCCTTCGGCGTGTTCTGGTGGGCCTGGCTGTGGCTGTTCTGGCAGACCTGAGCCACGCAGACCTGAGTCACGCGGTCCTGAAGCAGGCGGTGTTCAGCCGCGCAGCCAGGCCCGCCAGGTCGGCAGCAGGGTTGCCAGGAGACCGGTCGGGTTCTCCACGTTCGGCGAGTGCCGGGCACCCGGAATGACCGCGAAGTCGGCGTCCAGCCGGTCGGCCATGTCCCGCTGGGCCGCGATCGACCAGGCGTCGTCGGCCTCCCCGCAGACCACCAGGCAGGGCGCCGGCCGGGCCCGCAGCGCGTGCGAGAGTTTGGTCACCCGGTCCGGTTCGTGCCGCAGGCCGTCGGCCATGCCCAGCAGTCCGGTCACCGAGGAACGCAGGAACCGGGTGTAGAGGAACTCCTTGAGTTCGACCGGGGTGTTCGACCAGCCCGGCGCGGCGGCGTCCAGCTGTTCCCGCATCCGCTGGGCGGCGGCGATGCCGTTGGCCCGCAGGATCGGCTCGCCGTAGTCCAGCGCGGCCCGACGGTAGCCGGGCGGCAGTTCGCCGGGGCCGGAGTCCAGCAGGGTCAACCCGATCACCGGCGCGTTCGCCAGTACCGCGCCCCTGGCGACCAGTCCGCCGTAGGAATGGCCGAGCAGCAGGATTCGCTCGCCCTCGGCGGTCAACCGCTCGACCAGTTCGGCGATCGGCTGGCCGAGCGCGTCGGGCAGGTAGGCGGACTCGTCCTCGGGTCCGGCCGATTCGTACTGGCCGGGCAGGTCGATCGCGAGCACGCCGAACCCGGCGGCGGCCACCGCGTCCAGCAGCGGCGCGAAGTCCTCTTTGGACCCGGTGAAACCGGGTAGCAGCAGGGCGGTCGCGTTGAGACCGGGCGCGGCCGGCTCGACCCGCAGCGCGGCGATCGGCCCGTACCGGCCGGGCAGGTCGACGCGCGCCCCACCGTGCCGACTGATCTGGGACGGTGTGTCCGCCATCTGACGCCTCCTCGGGAGGCCGGCCGCCACCCGAAACGGGTCGTACCGGACGGGGCCGGGTCGGTACTCGACTCAGCGTAGAGCGGCCAGCGTCGAACCGCGCTGCTCGAACACCATCGGTCCGAGTGTCGCCATCGCCACCGGCCCCCGATAACCGTTTCGATCGACCCCGATGGTGCCGACACCGGCCCCGGTCGCCACGTCGAGTACCTCGATCCCGTTGGGCACCGGAACCAGGTAACGGCCGGCGAACGGGGTGCCGGCGCCGAGCGTGCCGTTCACCGTCCACAGTGGATGAAAGTCGGTCGCCGACAGTGCGATGGTGGAGGAACCGGTGTACCAGTAGACGCCGTCGGAGTCGGTCCAGCTCGGCACCACCCGGCCGGCCGGGTCGCCGGCCAGGTCACTCGCCGGCAGGTTCAGCGGGTAGCTGGCGGCCAGCGTGCCGGTCTGGTCGTCGTACACCGACAACCGGGTCGGATCGGCCTGCGCGACCGCCGCGTACTGCGAGGTCATCGCGATCAGCCGGCCGGCGTGGCCGCCGATGACGTTGCTGGTGACCACCGAGGGGGTGTCCGAGCTGACGGCCGTGGCCCGGTAGATGCTCAGCCGGTCGCTCGGGTCGTTCGGGCAGCGCTCGATGACACCGATCAGGCCGAAGGCGGCCGACACCGAGCCGTACGTGCAACCGGCCCTCGGCTGGACGTCCGGGTTCACGAAGTCCGGCACCTTGCCGTACTCGATGGTCTGCACCATGTCGTAGCGCCAGGTGTCCATCAGGGTCGGGCCGGTGGTGGTCACGTAGGTGCCGTCCGAGACCAGCTGGGTACCCATCTGCGCGTCGCCGTTGCGCTGCGCGCCGCGCGCCCCGGTGGTCTCGTCGAGTTCGGTGACCTCACTACAGTTGGTCGACTTGTGATAGACCGCGATGACCTTGCCCCAGGACTCCGACACCGTGCACAGGCCCAGATCGCGGGTGTAGCGCCAGCGCTGCTGGCCGGTCAGCGGGTCGCGGCCGACCACCGAGCCGTCGGCGGCGGTGGCGATCGTCGGACCGGCGACCACCGGTACGGGGGTCGCGCCGCTCGGCGCCGTCCAGACCTGGCCGAGCGAGGGCGGGAACACCGTCGGGCCGGCCGGGATGGCCACGTCGGCGGGGCCGGTGATCAGGGTGGTGTTGCGGATGTCACTGCGGTCCCAGATGACCAGGCTGACCACGAGCACGGCGACCGCGATGAACACCGCGACGGCGTAGTCGGCCGGTCGGCGGAAGGACCGCCGCCGGCGACCGGGCCGTCCGGGCCCCGATGAGCGGACATCCGCCGGTTCACCCGTCGGATCGGGCGAGTAGTCCAGTTGCTGCACCGTGGTTCCTGATTCCCTGCGGTCGGCCTGCCGAAAAGATCGCCAACGAAATCGCCAACGAAATCGCCGATGAAAAGACTGCGGCAGGACCCAGGTGCCTGGGTCCTGCCGCGACCTTAATACGACCCTCGTAAGGCCATCGTTGCAGCGCCGGGTCGAGGCACGGGCCCGGCCAGGGCCCTCGCGTCGACCGGCTGGTTCAGCTGGTGGTGCTCTCCGCCGCTGCCGGCGCGGACTGCGCGGCCGGGGCGGCGCCCTCCGCGCTGGTCTCGACCCCGGACCGGCGACGCCGCCGCTGCCGGGGGGCCCGCTGGCTCGGTTCCCGCTCGGTGGCCGGAGTGTCCGAACCGGAAGTCGGGGTGCCGGACTCGGTCGAGCCCTCGGCGCGGGCCTCGCCGGTACCCGCTGCCGCGCCACCACGCCGGGTGCGCCGCCGCCGGGGCCGCTGCGCGCCGCCCTCGCCGTTGTTCTCGGCCGGGGCCGAGCCCTCGGCACGCTCCTTGTTGGCGGGTCGTTCGGCGGCCTTGCCGCTACGCCGACGGGTGCCGCTCGAACTCGGGGTCGAGGTGCGCTTGCCGCGCCCGCCACGGCCACCGGTGAGGTCTTCCTCCTCCTCGGCGGCGAGACCGGCCCGCGTCCGCTGGCCCAGCGGCAGCCGGCCGTTGGTGTCACGGGGGATGTCCAGGTCGGTGAACAGGTGCTCGGAGGTCGAGTAGGTCTCCACCGGTTCCGGCATGTCCAGGCCAAGGGTGTCGCTGATCAGCTTCCAGCGTGCCTCCTCGTCCCAGTCGACCAGGGTGACCGCGACGCCCTCCCGGCCGGCCCGGCCGGTGCGGCCGATGCGGTGCACGTAGGCACTGTCGTCCTCGGGGCACTGGTAGTTGATGACGTGCGTGATGCCCTCGATGTCGATGCCGCGCGCGGCCACGTCGGTGGCCACCAGGGCGTCCACCTTGCCCGAGCGGAACGCCCGCAGCGCCTGTTCCCGGCCGCCCTGACCGAGGTCGCCGTGCACGGCGGCGGCGGCGAAACCGCGCTCGGTGAGCTCGTCGGAGAGCTTCTGCGCGGTGCGCTTGGTGCGGGTGAAGATCAGTGTCAGGCCGCGGTCCTTGGCCTGGAGGGTGCGGGCGATGACCTCGGTCTTGTCCATCGCGTGCGCCCGGTAGACGAACTGCTTGGTGCGCTCGTGGATGGCGCCGACGTCGTTGTTCTCCGCGCGGATGTGCGTCGGATGGTTCAGGAACGTCCTGGCCATCGTGATGATCGGGCCGGGCATGGTCGCCGAGAACAGCATGGTCTGGCGGCTGTCGGGCATCATCCGCAGGATGCGCTCGACGTCGGGCAGGAAGCCGAGGTCGAGCATTTCGTCGGCCTCGTCCAGCACCAGCCCACGGACCTTGCCCAGCACCAGATGGCGCTGTTCGGCCAGGTCGAGCAGTCGTCCGGGGGTGCCGATGACCAGGTCGACGCCCTTGCGCAGGGCCTCCACCTGTGGCTCGTAGGGCCGGCCGCCGTAGATGGCGACGGTGCGCACGCCGAGGTACTTGCCGGCGTCGGTGATGTCGTGGCTGACCTGGAGGCACAGCTCACGGGTCGGCACCACGACCAGGGCCTGCGGGGTGCCGTCCCCCGGCACCACGAGACGCTGTAGCAGCGGCACGCCGAAGCCCAGCGTCTTGCCGGTGCCGGTACGGGCCTGGCCGATCAGGTCCTCGCCAGCCAGCGCGAGCGGCAGGGTGAGTTCCTGGATGGCGAAGGTGCGTTCGATCCCGGCGGAGGCCAGCGCGCGCACGATTTCCGGCTTGACGCCCAGTTCGGCGAAGGTCGGGGAATCGGAGCGGACCGGGGCACCGGCTTTCAGCGGGTGCGAACTGTCCGATTCGGACACGCCGGCCTCGCTGTGTTGCAGCGACACCGGACCCAGGTGGTCGGCCGCGCTGCCGGTAGCCACGAGATCCGCCGATCGTTCGGCTTCATCTTCTTTGGTTGTGTTATTGGTCACGTTTCGGTGATCGCCTCTCTAGTTCCAGCACGCACTGGCCTGGACGGGCCGCTCGACCGCGCTGTCAGCCGATGAGAGAACCGGCGACGCGCGGGAGGAGCCGGCGAGGTGTGCGCGCACCTTCCACGTGGCAGGCACACTGGTTGTCAGCTGCCGTTGTGGTCGTCCACCCGAACTCGTCACGATCACCCCAACCAGGGGCGCGGGCGAGCGAAATGCCGCTGACCCGCATCGACGAGCGTCGAGTTCCTGCGAAGTCTACCCGGTCGAAGTCGATCAGCAGGTGAAATCCGTCTCTGACGTGCCGGCGACGGTCGAGGTGGCCCCGGCTGTTCCGGATGGCGAGCGGCGGTGCCGGCGGGTCGCCGGCGGGTGCGGATACGCTCACCGACATGACCGACGCCGAGGCGCTTGCCGCTGCCGATGTCCCTTCGGGAGACGTCCAACCGCTGGCCGAAGGGGTCGTCGACCTGCTTGCCGTGCTCGCCTACGGCGAGTTGTCGGCCTTCGACCGGATGGCCGAGGACGCGCGGGTGGCGCCGACGCTGGCCGGCCGCGCCGCGCTGTCGGAGATGGCCTCGGCCGAGATGGCGCACTACGCGCTGCTGGAGACCTACCTCGCCGACCACGGCGTCCAGGTCGACGACGCGATGACCCCGTTCGTCGGCTTCTTCGACGACTTCCACCGGCTCACCTCGCCCCGATCCTGGCTGGAGTCGCTGGTCAAGGCCTACGTCGGCGACGGACTCGCGGCCGAGCTGTACCGGGAGATGGCCGGCTGGCTCGACGAGCCGACCGGCGACCTGGTGCGCACGGTGCTCGCCGACACCGGTCACTCGGCCTTCGCCGAGCGCGAGATCAAGGCTGCCTGCGCGCACGACCGCAAGGTCCGCGACCGGCTGACGCTGTGGGGCCGCCGGCTGCTCGGCGAGGCACTGACCCAGAGCCAGCACGTGGTGGCCGATCGGGACGGGCTGGCCGAACTCATCGTGTCCGGGTCTGGCGACCTGGCCGGGATCGCCGCGCTGTTCCGCCGGATGCAGCGCAGCCACGCCAGGCGGATGACGGCCCTTGGCCTGGGCTGATCCGGTTTCTGGCCTAGGCTGATAGCGAACATGACGTGATCTGGGCGCCTTGGCGCGATCGGACTCCGTCGGATCGACTAACCTTCTTGTGAGTAACGGCAGTTCGAACCGGAGGTCAGTGTGGAGATCAAGATCGGCGTCGCGGAGAGCCCACGGGAGCTCGTCCTGTCGAGCGCGCTGACGCCGGACGAGATCGAGAAACTGGTCTCCGAGGCGATGAAGTCCGACCAGGGCGTGCTCACCTTCACCGACGAGAAGGGCCGTCGGGTCGTCGTGCCGGCCGCTCGCGTCGCGTATGTGGACATCGCGCCCGCGGACGTGCGCAAGGTCGGTTTCGTCGCCGGCAACTGACGCCAGCGGTTTCACTCCCAATTTCGGCGCTCGCGGCAGCTGTTTTCCACAGCTGCCGCGATGATGCCGACCCTCGGCCCGGAGCTGCGGGTCAGTGGACGACGGGTAGTTCGCCTTCGAGTTCCGCAAGGGTGGTCGGCACCACGAACGGTGGCGTGCTGGCGCCCATGATCCGGTAGCGGTCCCAGGGGTCCGGGTCGGACAGTTCGCCGGTGGCCTCCCCGGCCGGGGTGCGCAGCAGCGCCGCCCGCTTCTTGCCTGCCACCAGCGCACTCACCTCCGCGTTCGGCCGAACCCGGCCGTACCAGCGGTACCGGCCGTCGATCGGCTGGAAGTGCCCGCGCAGTTCGACCTCGACCTCGACCTCGGTCTCGTCGAACACCAGTGTTGCCGGCCCGGTGTAGCCGTCCTCGTCCGCAACGGACATCAGCGGGTCCTTTCCTTCTCGCGGCGCTCAGCCGCCGACGATCAGCCGTAGCTGTGAGGTCAGTGACAGCGGCTTGTGCGGGTCGAGCACGACTCCGCCCGAGCGCAGTACGCCGTCGATGCCGTGCCAGATCAACACGGTCAGGTGTTCGGTGAGCTGGGTCCTGGTCATCGCCGAGGGGTGCTCCAGCCACCACTCCCCGGCCCCCTGGACCAGGCCGACAATGCCGTAGGCGGACGGCCCGGCCAGCGAGGTGTCCATCCGGAACAGCTTCAGGTACGCCTCCAGCAGCTCGGAGAGCACTGCGGCGATCTTCGACTTGTCCTGCTGGACGAGGTCCTGTTTGGTCGGGTGCGGGCGCAGTACCAGGAAGCGGTACAGCTCCCGGTACTCGTCGACGAACCGGACGTAGCAGCCGACCGCGCGGCGAATCCGGTCGTAGATGGGGCCGTCGTCGGCCAGCGCCGGCACGATCTCGGCCATCAGCAGGTCGGTGGCCCGCAGGCCGACCGCGAGATACAGGTCGGCCTTGTCGGCGAAGTGCCGGTAGAGCACCGGTTTTGTGACGCCTGCCTCGGCCGCGATCTCGTCCATGCCCACGTCGGGGCCGTGTGCGCCGATCGCCCGGATGGTCGCGTCGACAAAGGACTCCCGACGGTGCTCCCGGTGCGCCCGCCAGCGTTCACTGCGCGCGTCTGCCACGCGATCTCCTCTCGCAAGGACCCTCTTGACAGATCGCACCATGCGCTGCACGCTACCACAAGTAACGGTTACCGGAAGTCACAGTTACTTGGAGTCCGGTTTCGCCGCCGGGAGGGAGCAGTTCATGAGTCGCGCGATAGAGGTCGCCAAGGTTGCCGACCGGGAGAAGACGGCCGAACGTCTGCTCCGGTCCTCCGCCGACAAGTTCTACGACCCCGACGTCGACATCGACTGGGCCGCCCCGGTCGTGCCGGGCAAGCTCTACCAGCCGGAACACCGGATCTCCCTCTACGGCACCTACCTGTGGGACCGGCTCTCGGCGCAGCAGCGCGTCGAACTGGGCCGGCACGAGATCGCCAGCGTGGCCAGCAACGGCATCTGGTTCGAGTTGCTGCTGATGCAGATGCTGGTCAACGACGTCTACAGCAAGGACCCGACGACCAACCACGTCCGCTACGCGCTCACCGAGATCGCCGACGAATGCCGGCACTCGACCATGTTCAGCAAGGCCATCGAGCGCCTCGGCGCGCCGGCCTACGGGCCGCGCCGGATCACCCACGTGCTGGGCCGACTGCTGCCGATCATCGGCTACGGCCCGGCCCTCTACGGCTCGGTGCTGGTCGTGGAGGAACTGTTGGACCGGTTGCAGCGCGAGGCGATGGCCGACGAGAACGTGCAGCCG
>CAJCJE010000833.1 GCA_903970565.1 Candidatus Melainabacteria bacterium
CGGCGGCCGAGGATTCCGCGATCGGCAGCGGGACGGCCGGGGCGCGCGGCGCGACCGGCGAGAGTTCCGGTGGCATGGGCGGCGGTGCCGGCCGTGGGCAGAAGGGGCAGGGTGACGGCGAGCACAAACGCGCCTCGTACCTGGTCGAGGCAGACCCGGACTCGCTGTTCGGTACGGACGAGCGGACCGCTCCGCCGGTCATCGGCGGCTAGGCGGCTGGTGCGGATGGCCGAGCACGACGGGCACCACGACACGTTGTTCGGCGAGTACCTGCGACTGGACCGGGCCAGGCTCGAGGCGTACGAGATCTACGCCGAGTCGACGGGTGATCGGCTGCTCGAGTTGGGGGTGCTCGCCGCGCGCTGGCGTGGTCTGAGCGATTTCTGGAAGCGGGTCCGGGACGACCCGCGTACCCCGTTCCTCCAGCAGGTTTCGGCCGACAAGGCGGCTATTCACGCGACCGAGCGCGCCAACTGGTGTTCGAAGGCGGCCGTTGAGCAGGAGCGGACCGAGTAGCGCGGGCTCGTTCCTTCCGCAGGCCGTTTCTCCGGCCGGTTCTTCCTGCGGCCAGTTCTTCCTGCGGTCGGCCGTGCCCCGCTACGAGCGAAGGACCAGCTGCCCCAGAGCTGAAGGCTGAGTAGGGACCGGTCGAGAAGCCCGAGGGTCAGGATTCGGACAGGATGCGGGCGATGTTCTCGGGTTTGCCGGGGCGGGCGAACAGCCAACCCTGGCCGGAGTCGCAGCCGATGCGGCGCAGGCGTTCGGCCTGGGCCGGGGTTTCGACGCCTTCGGCGGTGACGGTGAGGCCGAGCGCGTGCGCGAGGGTGACCAGGGTGGCGACGATCTGCGCGTCGACCGGGTCCTCGCGGTCGGAGGCCTGGAGGCCTTCGACGAAGGAGCCGGCGATCTTGAGTTCCTTGACCGGCAGGTGCCGCAGGTAGGCGAGGTTGGAGTAGCCGGTGCCGAAGTCGTCGATGGCGATGCGCACGCCCATCGCGTCGAGGGTGCGCAGGGCTTCCAGCGGCGCGTCGAGGGTACTCATGATCGCGCTTTCGGTGACCTCCAGTTGCAGCAGCCGCGCGGGCAGGCCGGTGTCCTCCAGTGCCTTGCACACCTCGGCGACCAGGTCGGGTTCGCGGGACTGGCGGACGGCGAGGTTGACGCTGATGTAGGGGGCGTCGTCGCCGAACTCGTCGAGCCAGCGTTTGGCCTGCGCGCATGCGGTGCGCAGCACCCATTTGCCGAGCGCGACGATCAGGCCGGTCTCTTCGGCGAGTTCGATGAAGCGGTCCGGGCCAAGGCGGCCGAACACCGGGTGCTGCCAGCGGACCAGGGCTTCGACGCCGACGGTACGTTCGTCACCGAGCCGGACCAGGGGCTGGTAGTCGACGTAGAACTCCTCGCGTTCCATCGCGGCCGGCATGGCCGCGGCCAGCGCGAAGCGGGCCACCTCGTAGGCGTTGCGTTCGGAGTCGTAGACGGCCCAGTGGCCTCGGCCGTCGGCTTTCGCCCAGTACTGGGTGATGTCGGCGTCGCGCATGAAGTCGGCGGCGGTGGTGCCGGCGACGGGGCGTTCGACCACGCCGATGCTGGCGGCGACGGCGAGTTCGTGGCCGTCGATGTGGACCGGTGGGACGAGGGTGGCCAGGATGCTTTCCGCGACGGCGATGACGTCGTTGGGGCCGGTGGTCTCGTCGACGAGTACGACGAACTCGTCGCCGCCCATCCTGGCGATGAGCCGGTGCTCTCCCGCGACGGATTCGGCGAGGCGGGCGGCGACGGCGACCAGCAGCCGGTCGCCGACATCGTGGCCGAGGCTGTCGTTGATGACCTTGAAGCCGTCGAGGTCGAGGTAGCACAGGCCGACGCGCCGGTCGGCGGGTCCGACGGTGGAGTCCGGGTCGAAGACCTCGGCGAGGCGTTCGGTGAACAGGGCGCGGTTGGACAGGCCGGTGAGCGGGTCGTGGGTGGCCTGGTAGCGCAGGGTTTCCTGGAGATCGTGCCGGTCGGTGACATCCTCCATCATGGACACCAGGTACAGCGGTGCGCCGATGTCGTCACGGACCAGGGAGACGGTGAGGTTCGCCCAGGCCCAGCCACCGTCGGGGCGGCGCAGCCGCTTCTCGATCTGGTAGTGGTCCAGTTCGCCGCGCAGCACCCTCCCGTAGGAGGCCCAGAGGCCGTCGCTGACGTCGCTGGGGTGCACGTAGTCGCGGACGTTGCTGTCCACCAGCTGCTCGCGGCTGGCGCTCATCATCCGGACCAGCGCCGCGTTGACGTCGATGATCCGGCCGGTGAGGTCGGAGATGCCGATACCGATGGCGGCGTCGGCGAACATGGCGCGGAACTTGGCCTCGCTGGCCCGCAGCGCGGCTTCGGCCTCGTCGCGGGCGTCGAGCACGGCGCCCCGGATGGCTTCCTGTTCGCGCAGGGTCCGGACGCGCAGCGCCTGGGAGTAGCCGGCGGCGAGCGCGCCCTGGAGTTCGGCGATCCGGTCCAGGAACCAGGGGGTCGGTTCGACGCCGAGTTCGGGCAGCAGTCGTTCGCCGATGATGTGCACGCAGCGGTGCAGGCTGGCGGGGGTGGTGAAGTGCGCGTTGACCAGTTCGGTGCCGGCGTCGTACCCGGCTTTGGGATCGAAGGTCTCGGCGCGCAGGGCGTTGACGAGTTCGCCGGCGAGCCTGTCGAGCAGGTCGGCGACCTCGGCTCCGCTCATCGGCACGTAGCTGGTGCCGGCGAGGGCGGCGGCCCAGGCGATGGCAAACGATCGCACGGCCGACGCCGACGCCTGCCTGGCCGGTAGGACACTGGCCGGTACGCGCCGGCGGGCCGAAGACCTGGTCATATGTACTGCCCGCCGGTGGTGTGGTGGCCGGTTGCGCGGTAGCCGTTCGACGCTGCCGCACCCGACCGCTGATTCGGGTGTCTCACCTCAGCAGCCCCTCTCGCTTCACTTGCGCACAATCGCTTGTGGTGACGCAGCGAGCATACGACCGTCCGAGGGAACTACCTACTGAACACCTGTGGGTGAATTTGTCATGTCTTATTCGAGACAGGACGAAATTTGCAGTTCACCGCAGTGGTCACCGGCAGTTTCACCGATCCGATCGAGGGCCGGCACCATGCGCGAAGGAGGCGGCTTCGGCTCCTCGCGCGGGTGTGGCCTGCCGATCAAGTCTAGGCAGAGCCCTGCGCAGGTCGTCAAGAAGCATGTCGCCGAGGTCATGGCTGAAGCCGTTGCGGACCACCACGCGCAGCGCGGCGAGGTCGGTCCGGTTGGCCGGGAAGGTGTAGGCCGGCAACAGCCAGCCGCTCTCCCGCAGCGCGGCGGACACGTCGAACACCGAGTAGCCGGTGATCTCCTCCTTCAGGGTGAACGCGAACACCGGCAGCTCGTCGCCCCTGGTCAGCAGCGTGAACGGGCCGATCTCGGCGATCTTCGCCGAGAGCG
>CAJCJE010000834.1 GCA_903970565.1 Candidatus Melainabacteria bacterium
CGCGTCCGCGCGCCTGTGGGCGCACGTGATCCGACTCGGCCTCACCATGATCGAGCAGGGACGAGTTAGACCAGCCCTGGCCGACACAGCCGATCGGCGCGTGCGCTACCCCACCTGGCAGGTCGGCCCATTCGACATCGCACAACACCAGGCCGTCGAGCACCTCGCGAACGAACTGCAGGACCAGCCGCACGTCGTCGTGAGCGATTGGGTCAACGAGAACCTCCGGGAATCGCTCGACCAGGTCCGGGCAATCCGCGGCATGCTCGACGCCGTGGCCGGCTGGTTCGTTCCGTCGCCTGGAACTCGGCACCTGTACGGCTCGGTTCCGTTCACCGGCGTCGTAGGCGTCGAGGACGGTGGCGCCATCGCAGCGTTGCAACGCTGGATCGACGACGTCTCCCAACTGGGCGGATCGGGCACCGTCGGCGACGCGCACATGCCCTCACTTCTGGTGACGGTCAAGCCACCGGACACCGCCGACGCCGAGTTCACCACGGCGACCCTGAGCCTGTGCCCGATCCCGGGCAGCCCGGACGCCGCCATCGACGCCGAGGACGTCTGGTATCAGGGAGCGTCGTGGGTCGGGCTGCCGGAGGGGCCTGATCTGCGCGACTGGGTCCGTCGTCTTCTGCGCCGGGCTGGCCAGGTTCTCCCGTCGTTCGAGGCCATGGGAGCCGATCCCTATCCGGTTCGCCTGACGCTGAGCGCCGCTGACACCGCGGCGTTGCGGGGTAGTGCCGCAGCGACGTTGGGCGAACTGGGCATCGAGATCCGGTGGGATAAGGACTGGGCGGCGCATCTGGCCGCTGAAGCCGTCGTCGGTCCGGCAACCACCTCGGTGCCGTTGACCGGTCGACTCGGATTGGCTGAACTGTTCGACCGGCGATGGCGGTTCACCGCCGACGGGCAGCTGGTGTCCACAGCCGACCTGGACCGGCTTCGTGAGACGGAGCTGCCGTGGATCCTGAGCCACAACCAGTGGATCCTCGTCGATGACCTCACTCGCGAGCCGTTGCGGCTGCCTGCCGTCCAGGTCATTCCGCGGTCGCGAGGGCTTCTCGACGTCCTCGATGGCTGGGCCACGATCGACGGGAAGACCTTCGCCTGCACCCCGGCCGCCGGGCTGGCAGCCCTGATGGCCGCACTGCGCTCGACCGACCTCGACGCGGTGATCGAGACCGTCCATCGGGACAGCCCCATCACGCTCGCCCCGCACCAGGCCATCGCCGTGGCCTGGATGCTGCGCATGAACGCAACGCGGTTTGGCTGCCTGCTTGCCGACGAAATGGGCCTGGGTAAGACGATCACGTCGATCGCGTTCCACCACTGCACGCAACGCGCCGGACGGGACCTCCCCACTCTCGTCATCTGCCCCAACGAACACGTCGCCCGGCAATGGGAAGACGAGATCCACACCCGCGCAGCCACCGAAACCGTGGTGTATTGGGGCGCTCAGCGCACGTTGAACGGTCTCGGCCGCGACACGATCGTCGTGACGACCTACGGCGTCCTCCAGCAGAGCGCCGAAGATCTGGCCGGTGTCCGCTGGGGATTGGTCATCGCCGATGAGGCCCAGAAGATCAAGAACATGGGGACCGGTGCCGCGCGGTGGGTGCGGACCATCCCGTCGGTCACGCGGGTCGCGTTGACCGGGACACCGTTGGAGAACAAGCCGGGTGAACTCTGGGCCATCCTGGACTGGTGCAATCCCACCCTGCTCGATACTCAGCCGCAGTTCTATGCGCGTTACGTCCGACCGATCATCGACGCACCCGATCAGCGCAGCCTCGCGCAGGCCCAGGAACGGGTTCGTCGGGTGGTGCGCCCCTTCGTTCTCCGGCGTCTCAAGGACGATCCGGAGCTGGGGCTCAAGCTCCCCGCGAAACATGAGAGGACGCACCTGTTGTGGCTCTCGGATGAACAACGTGGGCTGCTCGAAGGGCTGGAGAATGACGACCGCGCCCAGATGGCTAGCTGCGCGGAAAAGGCGACCTTGCGGATGCTGGCCAACCGGGTCATTCACGATCAGCGGATGATCGTGAACAGTCCAGCCCAGTGGCGGCTACGGGACAGGGACACCGATGTTGATCTGTCCGCGATCGAGGGCCTCGACCTTGCTGCGATCGAAGCGGAGACGCCGAAACTCCAACGGCTGCGCCAGCTCCTGGAGCCCGTGCGCGGGACCGACGAGCGTGTCCTGATCTTCACCTACTATCGGTTTCCCGCTTTGCTGATCCGCGAGTGCCTTCACGCCTGGGGCTACGAGAGTGGCCTGTACCTCGGCACCGTCCAGGAGAAGGACCGCAGAGATGTCGTGGCCGAGTTCACCGATGGCCAGAAACAAATCCTGGTTGCGACCGTGACCACGGCCGGCATCGGTCTCGATCTCACCCGGGCCAACCACGTGATTCACTTCGAACGACATTGGAATCCCGCGGTCGAAGCACAGGCAACCGACCGGGCGCACCGGATGGGACAAACTCGCACCGTCCACGTTCACTACTTCGTCACCCGCAACAGCATCGAAGACCGCATCGCTGTTCTGCTGTCCAGCAAACGAGATCAATCCGACTGGTACCTGCCGAACGACAAGTTCGACTTCGCGAAACTGTCCGCTGCTGAATTGATCAGCCTGGCCAACCTCAAGGCATCATGAACCCCACACCCGACACGCCAGCGACCGCGGCGCTGCCCGACCTCGTGCTCCCAGCGACGCCGCTCGGCTGCCTCTCTCCGACCGTCCTTCAAGAGATCTCGGCAGACGCGGCTCGACGCGCCACCGCTTTGTTGAAAGGGCAGGGCGAGGTCGACTGTGATCCCGTCATCGATCTGGTACGGCTTCTGCATGAACGGGACGTCGTACCCGCCGAGGCCAAGCCTGCGGCTGAACGAGCAGGCGTTAGCTCCGCCACGCTGGGTCGTCTGCGGCTGGCCTACAGCTTCGGCGGCATGGATGGCCTGCGCACCGCGCACCAGCCGCATAACCCCAATGCCAAGGTCATGTCGCGCGCTGTCTCGGCGGTACGCCGCCGGCACACCACGGCTGACTCTGCGCCCAGCATCGAGGAC
>CAJCJE010000835.1 GCA_903970565.1 Candidatus Melainabacteria bacterium
CCGCCAACTGCCGTCGACCCACCCCGCGCGGATCGACGTGGTCAACATCCGCCGCATCGAGTTGCGCTCGGCGGTCGGTCACGAGGCGGAGCAGGCGCACTCGACGATCGGCCGGGATGTTTCCGTGGTGCGCCGGCTGATCGCGAATCCGGCGACCGGGCTGGGCGAACTGCACGTCGCGGTGCGGGAGCGCCTGAGCAGCAGAAGGGTCACGGCGGAGCCGATTCGCTACCGGGACAGCCGAACGGGCCGGGTACTGGTCCGGTTGGCCGACGACTACGTGAGCATCGCGCCGGCCACCGACCAGCTGCTCGCCAACCGGCTGCGTGTCGCGCACCGGGAGCTGCTCGGCCGCTGACCGGATTACGCGGTGAGAGCGACCGGCCTTCCCGTCAGTCGGCCGGAGGCGGCGCGGACTCGCCCTGCCGCGAACGGGTCGCCCCGGCCGAGGCCACCATGACGCAGGCGATGGCAATCCACTGCACCGGGTGCAGGCCCTGGTCGAGCACTCAGCCACTGGGACACGGCGCGGGACCTGTCGCCGAGGTCACCCGATTGCCCGCCGGACGGACGCGGACCCACTCACCACGGCCATACCCGGCACATGCAACGCTGCTCCCAGCGCGGCAACGCTCCCAGCGCGGCAGCGGCGGACACCGAACGACGGCGTCGGCGACCCCGGCGCACAGTGGCTTCAAGCGCGGTGGCATCGAGCGCGGTGGCATCGAACGACGGGTGGGGCGACCACTCGGGTGGAAGGCGGAGGAATCGACGTGCCGAGCCGGCCTGGAACCCGTGCCCGGCATCGGTACCGCCGGCCGCTGCGGATCGGACTGCTCACCGCGCTGGCCCCGCTGCTCGTGGCCGCGTGCACGGTCGGCCCGTCCGCGACACCGTCCCTGGTGATCGCCGGTTCGCCGCCGGCCACCCCGGCCACGGCCGGCGCGCCGGCCCCGGTCCCGTTGCCCGGCCTCGAACGCCCCACCTCCAGCCAGATCGTCTGGAGCGACTGCAACGACGAGACCCGGCAGCGGCTGGGCACCCCGGCCCCGCCCGGCAACCTGAACTTCCAGTGCACCCGGCTGGTCGGGCCGCAGGACCCCAGTGATGCGACCGACGGCAGCGACCAGCGGATCGCGCTGCTCAAGGTGGGTACCGGTGCCACCCCGCTGGTCGTGGTCAACGACCTGAACGGCCTGCCCGGCACGCTGTACGCGGCCCGGCTGGCCGCGACCCTGCCGGCGCAGGTGCTCAGCACGTTCTCGCTGATCGGCATGGACCGCCGGGGCAGTGCCGGCTCCGACGGGGCGCACTGCATACCGCAGGTCGACCGCAACACCATGCTGGAGGCCGATCCGGCCAACACCAACCTGACCGCGCTGCTGGCCGCCACGACCGATGCCAGCCAGCAGTGCGTGCTACAGCTCAGTTCCGACATGGCCGGCCTCGACACCAGGAACACCGTCGCCGATCTGGATCTGGTCCGGCAGAGCCTCGGCGTGAGCCACCTCGACGCGATCGGGCACGGTGAGGGCTCCCGGGTACTGACCAGCTACGCCGACCAGTTCCCGACCCACGTCGGCCGGTTCGTACTCGACGGCTCGCCCGACCCGACGCTCGACACCGCCGACACCGCGGCGGCCCAGGCGGCCGGCGCGCAGGCCACGTTCCAGGCCTTCGCCCAGAGCTGCGTCGACAGCGGCTGCCCGCTGGGTGCCGATCCGAGCGCGGCGCTCACCGGACTGCTCGGCACCCTGCGCGGCGCACCGCTGAACACCGACGACTTCCAGCTCACCGCGGGGGCGGCCCTGCGGGCCGTCCTGATCGGCCTCGCCGACCGCAGCCAGTGGGCCGCCCTGGCCGGCGACATCCAGCAGGCCATCGGTGGCGACGGCAGCGGCCTGGCCAACCTGCTCGCGCCGCAACTGGTCGGCACCGAGCAGGACCCGGCGCTGATCGACGCCGAGCTGGTGTCCGGCTGCAACGACGTCGCCGACCGGCTCTCCCCCGGTCAGGTGTCGGCCGACATGAAGGCCTGGGGTGCCAGCCAACCGCCGTTCGGCGCGCTGTACGCGCAGAACCTGCTGCTGTGCGGGCCGTGGCCGGTACCGAGCCAACCGCTGCCCCAGCCGACCGCGCCCGGCACGCCACCGATCCTGGTGATCAGTACGGCGAGCGACCCCCTCACCCCGGAGGCCGGCACACAGCGCACCGCGCAAACACTGGACTCCGGGGTATTGGTGACCTGGGCCGGTGCGGGGCACGGGGCGCTCGGTCAATCCAGTTGCGCGACCTCCGCCGCGCGGAATTTCCTGGTCGACGGAAAGGTGCCGGCCAACGGCACCGCCTGCCCGCCGTAATTCCCGAGTCACGTTCGAGAACTCGGACTACCTGGTCTCGCGGAGTTGTCCGGCTACCTGGTTACTTGCAGCTCGCCCGGTTACTTGCAGCTCGCGCAGCAACCACAGCTCGGACCGGTACAACTCCCGCAGCAGCTGCAACCACCCGACGGCGGCTGGGATGGTTGCGGCGTGGTCTGTCCCATGACGACCTCCAGTGTAGGAACGTCCTGCGGTGGCTCCCGATCCGGATCGGGCCCGAACCGGGCATCACCTAGCGTAGGTCGCCTATGACAATCGGCCCTACCGCCAGGCGAGGGACCACCCCGTTCCCGATCGTGCGACCCCACCGCCCCGCTGCGTAGCCGTTTCGGTTGTGCACGGATCGACCGCAACCCCACTGTCGGGGAGACAGACAGCGGACCTGCTCGCCCCTGTCCGCTAGCTGTACGGGCTCGGGGACGTGGGTTGTGTAACGACACGGTCTGACTGATCTTGATCAGGGAAGACCTCCGGTGTGGTGTGGCCTCGCCGTGGTTGTCGCCCTTGGCATGTATGCCGAGGGCGACACGGCAGATGACGTCGGAGGCAGCGATGCCGGCGTGCACGCACAACGTCACGTAGGCGTCGGTGTCACTGCCGTCATCGTCGGCGAACTCACGAATCAGGCTTGCCGCCTCGATGAACTGTCGCGCCTTGCGCAGACGTCCTCGCCTTGTCTCGGCGTCACATGCTCGGGTACGCACGTCGGTCCGGTTTCTTCCGCAGTTGTCCGTTCAGCCAGGAGCGCTTGCCCGCAACGATCAGACCGTCGGCCAGTACGTCGCGCAACACGGGTTCGTCCCGGCCTCGATCAGCCACCTCGGTTTCGGTGAAAACCAGAGGACGGACTTCGTTTCCGATCCAGCGAGTTACCTCGGCCGCCAGATCGTCGACCTGAGTCTCCCACGCGACATCATCGGCATCATCGGGCCGGACGAGTAATATGTCCAAGTCGCTCGTGGAGGTCATCGACCCGGTTGCGGCCGAACCGAACACCGCCGCGTACACCGGTGCGGAAGCCCACGAACCAAGGCGATCCTCAAGGCGCTTCAACAGATTCTCCGGAAGGCGGGCGAGTCCGAGGATGTACTCCGCGGCGAGATGGTCGCGGTTGAAGCGGTAGCCGTATGCGTTACCGACCCGAACGGCCAACACAACTCCCTGGCCGACAAGGCGCTGGAGCACCTTGCGAATGCCCTCCTGCGAACCGTTGGTCAGTATTCGATGGAGCTGACCGGTCGTGAACTCGGCGCCACTCCTGGCCAGGACCGCGAGCACATCGCCGTCGAGAGTCGGCGTGACCGTCGACAGTGGTCGGCTCAGCTCCATCGGCCACCTCCAGCACACGTACTATAGTACAACTATCTGCACTATAGTACGTGTCGGATGATGACCTTGAGATGGCAGCGGCGAATGTCCGAGCTGACCCGCGTGACGCCGAGGGTCAGCGGCGGCGGCCCTTGCTGAGGCGGGAAACCGAACCCGGTGCGGCGGTCTGGCAGTCGCACTCCCGCTCGGTGACGGCCTCCGCGGTGGCCATGATCTGGCCGCGTACGCCGGTGGACACCGACTCGCCCTGGGAGGCCAGGGAGCGCCAGACCTGCATGGAATCGGCGAAGTCGCGGGCGTCCTCGGTGGCACCGCCCTTGGCCTGGGCCGGTTTTTTGATCAGAGCGGGTGCGCTCGCGGCCTTGATGGTGCCCTCCAGCCAGGCTGCCACCTCGTCCGGATTGACCATCACCTCGTCGGGTTCGGTCTTGAGCCGTTGTTCCCTGGTGGCCGCGTGCGCCAGCGCGACCCGCTCGACATAGCCGTGCCAGTGCAGGCGCAGGCCCGTCCAAGCGTCCGCCACGGCCCAGTCGTCCTTACTCATGTGACCAGAGTGCCAGCATCTTCATTCCGGTGCGTACTGACGCGCCACAACGGGTTGCCGACTTAGCCCAGTAGGAGTATCAACCGGTGGTCCGCGCGGGGTGGCGGCCCCGGATCAGCCGACAGACCGAACATCGGCGACATTCGCGCGGGCACTCCCGCGGGCGCTACTCCGGGCGGGCCTTGCTCGGCTGGACCCGTTTGGGCTCGCCGGCCATCTTCGGGTAGTCGGGTGGGTAGGGCAGTTCGCCGAGGCCGTGGTCGCGTTCGTCGCGCGCGTACCAGTCCAGCGCCCGCGCCAGGCCGAAGGCCTCGCCGTCGAGACCGGCGAGCGCGTTTCCGTGTTCCGCCAACCATTTCGGCGCGGTGAAGACGTCGAAGTCGTCGGGCGCCACCTCGGTCAGCTGCGCCCAGGTGACCGGCGTGGACACGGTCGCCCTCGGCGTACCGCGCACCGACCAGGCCGAGGCGATGGTGCGGTCCCGCGCGGCCTGGTTGAAGTCGAGGAAGATCCGCTCGCCGCGTTCCTCCTTCCACCACGAGGTGGTCGCCCTGGTCGGCATCCTGCGCTCGACCTCGCGGGCCAGCGCGATCACCGCGTGCCGGACCTCGATGAAGTCCCACTCCGGCCGAACTCGCACCAGCACGTGGATTCCGCGCCCGCCGGAGGTCTTCGGGTAGCCGGTCAGGCCGGCGTCGGCGAGCACCTCGCGCAGCGTGCCGGCGACGGCGACCGCGTCGGCGAAGGTGGTGCCGGGCTGCGGGTCGAGGTCGATGCGCAGCTCGTCGGGGTGGTCGACCTCGGGCCGGCGCACCGGCCACGGGTGGAAGTCGAAGGTGCCCAGATTCGCCGCCCAGGCCAGCACCGCGGGCTCGGTCGGACAGACCTCGTCGGCGGTGCGCCCGGAGGGAAAGGTGATCTTCACCGTGTCCACCCAGTCCGGCGCCCCTTTGGGCAGCCGCTTCGCGTAGAACGCCTCACCGGTCACGCCGTCGACGTAGCGCTTGAGGGTGGTCGGCCGTTCGGCGAGCACGGCGAGCAGTGGCTCGGCGACCGCGAGGTAGTACTCGACGATCTGCCGCTTGGTGATGCCCCGCTCGGGGAAGTAGACCTTGTCCGGATTGGACACCCGGACCGCGCGCGTGCCGTTGGGCCCGGCCACGTCCAGTTCCAGCGCCTGCGCCTTCGCCATACGGCGAGGCTACCGGTCGCCCTCGGCGGACGCGCCGGAAAACGCACGATGCGAGACGCCGGGATCGAGGGCGCTAGGTGCGCGAAGTCTGGGCGCCGAGCGCCTCGTAGCGGGTGCGCAGGCCGTCCAGTAGCGAGTTCAGCGCGAGTTCGAAGCTGTCGGTGTCGATCTCGGCCGCGTGCTGGCGCAGCGAGGAGGCGTTCACCAGGTTCGGGTAGCGCTCGGCGTACACCTGCGCGTCGTCCTCGAAACCACGGGCGAAGGAACCCATCGCCGCACCGACGACCAGGTACTTCACGGCCGCACCGATCATCGTCGCGTGCCGGGCCGGCCAGCCGGCGCCGACCAGGCCACCGTGCACGGCGTCCGCGGCGCGCAGCGAGGCCTCCCGGCGAGCCGGGCCGTAGGCGATGAACGGCACCAGGTTCGGGTGTTCGGCGAGGGCGGCCCGGTAGCTGCGGGCCCAGCAGGTGAGCCCGAGCTGCCAGCCGTCGGCGAAACGGGAGACGTCGACGGCCTGCATGACGCCGTTGGCCACCACGTGCAGCAGTTCTTCCTTGGTGGACACGTGCCGGTACAGCGAGGCGGCGCGGATGCCGAGGGCATCGGCGAGCCGACGCATGGACAGTGCCTCCAGGCCCTCCGCGTCGATGATGCGCAGCGCCGTCGCGGCAATCTCCGCACGGCTGACCAGTGCTGGTCGTGGCATGGGTCACCTCCAGGAGAAATCCGGTCGAAATCTGGCCGATCCGTGGGCGACGTGGCGCCGCTCCCGGTATATGCTAACAGCGTTAGCTTTTAGGAGGAGACGCATGGATTTCACGCTGAGCACCGAGGAAAAAGAGGTGCGCGACTGGGTGCGCACCTTCGTCAAGCGGGAGATCATCCCGTTGGAACCGGACGTCCTGCGCCGGGAGCGCGCCGGGCAGCCCGGCCTGGCCCGCGAGGAACTGCGCGCGCTGCAACTCAAGGCCAAGGAGGCCGGCTTCTGGGGCGTGCAGACCCCGACCGAGTACGGCGGCATGGGCCTGTCAGCGGTGATGACCGCGCTGCTGCAAGCCGAACTGGGCCGCACGTTCGTGCCGTTCAACTTCGGCGGCGATGCCGACATCATTCTCTACCAGGCCAATGAGGAGCAGAAACAGCGCTATCTGCTGCCCACCATCGCCGGCGAACGCAGGTCCTGCTTCGCGATCACCGAGCCGGGCGCCGGCTCGGACGCCAAGGCCATCCGCACGACCGCCTATCAGGACGGCACGGACTGGGTGATCAGCGGCGAGAAGACCTTCATCACCGGCGGCAACGAGGCCGACTTCACGATGGCCTTCGCGGTCACCGACAAGGAGAAGGGCGCCGACGGCGGCGTCACCTGCTTCCTGGTCGACCGGGACATGGGCTGGAAGTCCGAGCCGATCGCGACGATGGGCGAATGGGGCCCGGCCGCGCTGGTGTTCGACAACGTCCGGGTGCCGCAGGAGAACATCCTCGGCGAGGTAGGCCGTGGTTTCGAGCTGGCGATGGCCTGGATCGGCCGGGGTCGCTACCTGCTGCCGGCACGGGCCATCGGCTCTTGCGAGCGGCTGGTCGAGATGGCCATCGAGCAGGCCAAGACCCGAGTCACCTTCGGCGAGCCGATCGCCAACCGGCAGGCCATCCAGTGGATGCTGGCCGACTCGGCGGTGGAGATCGAGGCGCTGCGCTGGCTGGTGCTGCACGCGGCCTGGCAGGTCGACAACAAGATGGACTCCCGGCAGGCGCAGTCGATGGCCAAGCTCTACGGAGGCGTGAAGGCCAACGAGATCGTCGACCGGGTCCTCCAGATCCACGGCGGCATGGGCTACACCAGGGAGCTGCCGGTGGAGCGTTGGTACCGCGAACTGCGGCTGCTGCGCATCTACGAGGGCACCGACGAGATCCAGCGCCGGACCATCGCCCGTAACCTGCTCAAGGGCCACGCCAGCGTCAGCGGCACGCTCGGCTGAACCCGGCAATCGACCACTCGACACACCAGCGGATTTTCGGAGGACGTGGATGGCACTGGATCTCGGCATCGTCGGTGTGAAGCGGGGCCCCTGGACCCGGTCCTGGACCTCGACGGACGCACTGACCTACGCGCTGGGCGTCGGCGCCGGCCAACTCGATCCCACCGAGGAGCTGGCCTTCACCACCGAGAACACCCACGGCGTCACCCAGCAGGTGTTGCCGACGTATGCCATCGTGATCGGCCAGTTCGGCGGGCCGCAGCTCGGACTGGACGGGGTGGACCTCACCAAGCTGCTGCACGCCGAGCAGTCGCTGACCGTGCACCGCCCGCTGGCCGTGGCCGGCACGGTGTCGTTGACCAGCGTGGTCACCGACATCTTCGACAAGGGCAAGGGTGCGCTGGTGGTCAACGAGACCACCGCGGTCGACCCCGAGGACGGGGAGCCGGTGTTCACCACCCGCTCCTCGGTGTTCCTGCGGGGCGAGGGCGGCTTCGGCGGTGATCGCGGTCCGTCGGCCACCTTCACCGTGCCGGACCGGGACGCCGAT
>CAJCJE010000836.1 GCA_903970565.1 Candidatus Melainabacteria bacterium
GCGTACCGCCGAGCAGCTGTTCGCGGTGCTCGGTCAGCTCAAGGGCGGGGCGATGAAGTTCGGCCAGGCCCTGAGCGTGTTCGAGGCAGCCGTGCCGGAGGAGCTGGCCGAGCCGTATCGCGAGGCGCTGACCAAGCTACAGACCGCGGCGCCGCCGATGCCGGTGAAGACCGTGCACCGCGTGCTGGCCGAGCAGTTGGGCACCGGTTGGGCCCGGCGCTTCATCGAGTTCAACGACGAACCGGCCGCGTCGGCGAGCATCGGGCAGGTGCACCGGGCGCGCTGGCACGACGGTCGCGAGGTCGCGGTCAAGGTGCAGTACCCCGGCGCCGACGAGGCGGTTCTCTCCGACCTGCGCCAGTTGCAGCGGTTCAGCCGGCTGTTCCAGGCGTTGGTGCCGGGGGCTGACGTCAAGCCACTGCTCGCGGAGCTGCGGGACCGGATGGTCGAGGAACTCGACTACCGGACCGAGGCGGACAACGAACGTGCCTTCGCGGTCGCCTTCGACGGGGACGCGCAGGTCCTGGTGCCCAAGGTCGTGGCCAGCTCACCCAAGGTGATGGTCACCGAATGGGTCACCGGCCGGCCGCTCGCGGAGATCATCCGTGAGGGCACCGTCGAGGAGCGCAACGAGGCAGGGCGGTTGCTGGCCGAGTTCCACTTCTCGTCGCCGGCCAGGGCCGGGATGCTGCACGCCGATCCGCATCCGGGCAACTTCATGATGTTGCCCGACGGTCGGCTGTGCGTGCTGGACTTCGGCGCGTGCGCGCGGCTGCCGGACGGAATTCCCCGGCCGCTGGGTGTGATGACCCGGCTTGCCATCGAAGGCAAATCCGACGAGCTGCTCGAACTGCTGCACAACGAGCACTTCATCCGGCCGGGTACCGAACTCGACGCCGCCGACGCGCTCGGATACCTGGCGCCGTTCACCGAACCGCTCGTGCCGGAGCGCTTCCACTTCACCCGCAAGTGGCTGCGCGGGCAGGCCTGGCGGGTCGGCGACAGTCGCAACAGCGACTTCCACACCGGTCGTTCGCTGAATCTGCCGCCGCAGTACCTGCTGATCCACCGGGTGACCGCCGGCGCGACCGGCATCCTCTGCCAACTCGACGCGGAACTGCCCGCGCGGGCGATCGTGACGCACTGGCAGCCCGGCTTCGCCGCAGACAGCTGAGGATTGGGGGAGTCGGTCGCCGAATAGCGGTCGGTCACCAGTATTCGACGGGCAGCTTCCCCTCGATGTCGCGAACGTGCGTACGGGCGCAGGCCGGGCACAACCAGCGCAGCACGCCACGGTCCCGCTCGGAGGACCAGGCCATTGCTTCGACCGGTGCGCAGTCGGCGGCTCGTTGCCGGCCACAGCTCACGCAGACCACTACCAGGTTCTCGATCACACATCGACGCTACGCCGGGTCGACCTCGTCGCAAATCGGCTGTGCACGCTGGTCTGCCGCCGACCACTGGCTCCTGCCCGACAGGCCATCCCAGCCCAGCTGAACCCCGACCGAGGGCGACGGGCCGAAGGCCGGGTACCGGCGACCGCCCGAGGCGGCGCCGGCCGGCCGCCGATCCGGTGATCGCCGGATCGGCGGCCGTAGACGGTGGCGTGATCGACGGTCGGTTCGGCCATCGGCGATCAACGGCTGTCGGCGGCGGCGTCACCGACAGCCGGGTCGGCTACCGGGGTCGGGCTATCAAGGCCGGCTATCAAGGCCGGGCTATCGGGGTCGGGCTATCGGGGTGAAATTATCGGTTCGGGGTTATCGGGACCAGCCGAGGTGCACGGTGTGGGCGGCCAGCAGGAAGACATCCTGTCGGTTGGCGAGGTAGCCGGCATCGGCCGGGTCGATCAGGTGGCGGACGGTGTCGGCGTCGGACTCGCTGAGCTGATCCTCGGTGATCTGTTGCATCCACTGCAACCAGTTCAGCACCGCATCCCGCACCACCTCGGGGGCCGGGGCGGGGCGGTCGATGAGGTAGCTGAACGAGTTGACGCCGACCAGACCGGCCTCGGCGAGCGCGAGATTCCAGCCGACCGGCATGACGACCGAACCGGGCATCTCCGCACGCATCTTGTTGAACCAGAAACTCTGCGCCGTGGTGAGCCGATCCTGTAGTCCGGGCTCACCGAGGCCGATGTCCCAGGGCAGGCAACGCATCGGCAGGCCGCCCTCGGCAATGGCCAGGCAACCACCGGCAACCAGCAGGCCGGCCAAGCTGGCAAGCGTTTGCTGTTGATCAGGCAGGTGGTGCACGACGTGCGACGCCCAGACCAGTCGGGCCTTGGGTATCCGCGCGAGGGACGCCTCGTCGGCCAGGTCGGCCAGCACGGTGTCGACCGCGACTCGGTCGCCGTGTTCGGCTGCGGCCGCGCGGGCCGCCGCCGCGGCGGCGTCGAGGAGTTCGGCGGTGGCATCGACGAGTACGACCGTGCCGCCGCCGCGTCGGGACAGGGCTTCGACGAGCGCGACGCTCATCCCACCCGCGCCGGAACCGACGTCCAGGACGGTCGAGCCGGGCGGGGTTCGGTCGACGAGTCGCTCGGCTACCTCCCGGATGGCCGGGGCATCGACCTCGTCCGCCCTGCGGAGTTGGGCCAGCCTGGCCATCCAGTCGATGCCGTCATGGGTGTGCGCGCTGCCGGAGTGGGTGTGCGAATGCGTTTGTGCGGCCATACCAGCACGGTACTGACGGCCTGTGCCACCTCGCGAATTCTGTTGCTGAAACCGGGAAAACGAGCCGGTGATCCACAACTGGTGCACAGACAGCGTTTCCCGTCGGCCTCGCCATGTCTGGACCAGCCGCATGAATCGTCCGCCACGGCCACTGCGGCCGTGTGCGCTCGGCACCTCCTCGACAACCTCGTACCTGGTCAGGATGTTGATGTTGCGGTGGTCGGAGCAGCTGACCACGCTCTTACCAAGTGCCTCGGCGAGAGCGGGCCGTGGCCTCGGCGCAGCGGGCCGTGGTGAGCGGGCCGTGATGGCCGAGCAGTGGTGGCAGGGTCGTAGGAGCGGAGGTAGTCCAGCAGTTCCCAGCTCAGCGGATGGGTCGGCGCACGTGAAGATCACTGCGATCTCGGGTGACGCGACGGCCCAGCCGTATACCGGTGCGCGCCTATGGTCGGCGCATGAGGGCACCACGATATGTGTTTGTGCACGATGTCGTGTCAGGCGGTCCTGGGCCTTCAGGGCCTGCCCAGGGAATTCTCGGCGCCGGGCCGGCGCCGAGAATTCCTTTGTGGACAAAGGGAAAGACCGCCCGACACCGCGCTCGGTCAGCTCACTGCTGGGCAGCGTGCGCTGCACGCCGGCTGGTCCACTGGGCCAGTCGTTCCCATCGGCGGGCTGAGCTGAGCCGACGCGCCATCCGCATTTCTGCGGCGACGCGTTGACTCTCGCGCATTCGAGTTCTGGCTAGTTCTTCTTGCAGCAACATGACCGTGGTCCCCCTCGGGTGAGCGAGCAGCGTGGTGTTCGGCGTGGCGTGCTGGGTGTGAGCGTTCGGGTTCATGCGGCGGCCTCCTGACCGTTGGTGACTACACTGATGTTCGGCAGCGCATCCGGCTGCCGGTCATCCTTACGAGGACGGCCACGGGGCCGTTTGCGGGCGATGACCGTCCCACGCTCGAAGATCTGGCCGCCCCAGACCCCCCACGGCTCGTGCCGGGCCAACGCGCCGGCCAAGCACTGCGCCCGCACCGGGCACGACGCGCAGAGGGTCTTGGCACGGTCGAGTTCGGCGGGGGTCTCG
>CAJCJE010000837.1 GCA_903970565.1 Candidatus Melainabacteria bacterium
GGGCGCCGCCACCCGGGTGGCGGCGCCCTCTTCGACGAGGTGGGCGTCAGTCGCGGTAGGCGTGCACGATGTAGAGGCCGTGCTCCTCGGGAATCAGCGGCGCGTGGTTGGCGGTGACGGTGTAACCCTTGGCCGTCAACAGGTTCCGGATCTGCTCCAGTCGGCCGTTGACGTCGTCGACCTCGATGACCAGCGCGCGCACCTTGGCCCAGTCGGCGTCACAGAGGCCGGCCAGCACCTCGGCCTCGGCGCCCTCGACATCGATCTTGACCAGGTCGATGGTCGTCAGTTCGGGGTGCTGGGCCAGTACGGACGCGGCCGTGGTCACCGAGACCCGGACCGTCGTGGAGGTGTCCAGCAGCGGCGTGCCGTAGTTCTTGCGCTCCGGGTAGCGGGTGGAGTTCGCCGGGGCCTGCGGGTAGAAGGTGAACTCGGTCTCGCTGGCCTCCTCCGAGCCCAGCGCGAGCGGATACACCGTGATGTTGCTCAGCTCGTGCAGTTCGATGTTGTTGCGCAACGCTTCCAGCGTCCTGGGCATCGGCTCGAACGCGAGCACCGTCGCGTTCGGACGGTAGCGCTTGACGCGGAAGGTGAACATGCCGATGTTGGCGCCGATGTCCAGCACCACACCGTCGACGGGCACCCGGTCGATGTCCTCGGCATAGGTCTCGCCGAAGATCTCCGAGTAGACGAACCTCAGTTCGAGGAACTGCCCGTCCGGGTCGGTGGGTGCGTAGCATCCGAAATCGTCATCGAGCTGGACCAGACTGACTTCACTCACGTGCCGCCTCCACAACCTTCTCCAGAACGTCCGCGGCGGCACGAGATCCGCCGGCCTGTTGAATCGAATCCCGCATCCAGTCCAGCCGCCGCGCCATCTCGGGGTCGGCGGCGACCGCGTCCACGGCCTCGCGCACGGCGGCCCCGGTCACCTCCTCGGCCGGAAGCCAGCAGCCAAGGCCCAGTTCGGTGAGGCGCTGCGAATTGGCGATCGCCTCGGGATGACTGGGTACCGCGACGATGGGCACGGCGAAGGCCAGCGCCTCCATCACGCTGCCCATGCCGGCCTGGGACACGTACGCGCTGGCGTGCCTGAGCACCTCAAGATGCCGAATCCACTGGTGTGCCTCGACATTGGCCGGCAGCGGATGCAGGTCGGCCGGATCGAACCGGCTGCCCAGGGTGATCACCACGTGCCAGGGTGAGTCGGCGAAGGCGTCGATGCAGTCGGTGAACACGTCGAGCCGGTCGTTGGAGGTCGTCCCCAGGGACAACAGCAGCACCGGCGGCCGATGCGCGGGCGGCGTCCAACCCGTGGTGTCCTGACCGGTGGCCAGGCAGGGACCGGCGAAGGTGTAGCGGTCGCCGAAGCGCGCCGCGTCCGGCTGGAACTCCTTGGGCACGTAGGCGATCGCCCGCTCGCCGGGGCGGGCGGCGAACAGGGCGGCCGAGGTGCCGGGCAGCCCGTTCTCCTCGAACACCGACGACAGCGCGACCGCGAAACCGGCCAGGCGCTCCAGTTCGGCCTCGGGGTCGGGTTCGCCGATCCGCACGGCTTCCGGGGTGAACGGCTCGTGCGCGACCACCGTCGGGCTCAGCTGTACCGAGGGCAGGTCGAGCTTCGCGGTGATCACCCTGGCCGGAGCCCACAGCGCGGAGTCGAAAGCCACCAGGTCCGGCCGGTCCTCGACCATGACCCGCTCGATCGCCGGGGTAGCCTTGATCACGCCGAGAAAGACGTCCTGGCTGGCTTCGGCCCATTTCTCGGCGGTCATCCCGACCAGCGAGGGCAGCGGGGCCAGCGGCGGATCGAAGCCGAGCGGGGTCGCACCGGTTCCTTCGACGGCGCCGGCGAACTCGTCGGACACCATCACCCGGACGCGCCAGCCACGCTGGACCAGTTCGGCGATGACGGCCAGATTCGGCGTCACGTGACCGTGTGTCGGATAAAGCATGAACAGGACGTCCGGCCGCGCGCCTACTTGAGGGGCCATAATCGGAAATTAGCAGGTCGAAACTAGTGACGTGCCCATAGTTTTGGCGCCATACCGGTGATCTGATGACGGAGTCGGCCCGGTCTCCGACCGGTTCGGCTACGCGCGTCCGACCGCGGGCTCGCACGCGCGGTCGGATTCAAGTGGCGGCTGGATTCGAGTGAAGGTAGGTGTCGTCGGGTGCACGCGGCGTTTTTCACGTTTCCTTTGCACGGTCATGTGAATCCAACCCTGGGTCTGGTCAGCGAGCTGGTTCGGCGCGGCCACCGGGTGACCTATGTGACCACCGACGAGTTCGCCGAGGCGGTCACCACCGCGGGAGCCGAACTGCTCCGCTACGACAGCGTGATGCCCCGGTCGCTCGACCTGGTGATCAAACCGCCGGGAGAGGTGTCCACCGAGGAGTTCCACCAGTCGATCCAGACCATCACCGACGAGGGTTTCGCCCCGCTTTCCCAGGCCTACGACCGGTTGGACGCGGATCGGCCCGACGTGATCCTGCACGACCTCACCGCCATGCACACCGGCCGGCTGCTGGCGACGGTGTGGGACAAGCCGGTCGTGCAGCTGTGCACGACGATGGTGTTCAACGCGGAGTTCAATCCCTACTTGCAGTTCGTCGGGGTGCACCCGGAGATCGATCCGGACCATCCGGCGATCACCGCCGAGCGGCAGACCATGCTCAAGACGCTGGACGCGCACGGCCTTGGCGCGATGACGCCGGAGGAGTTCAGGTCCGACGCCAGCAGCGTCCGCCGGCACATCGTCTTCCTGCCGCGAGAACTACAGGTCGGCGCCGAGCATTTCGGCCCGGAGTACGCCTTTGTCGGTCCCTGTCTCGGTGATCGCGGTTTTCAGGGCACCTTCGAGCCGGCCAAGCCGCGCAGGCCGGATGCTCCCCTGGTGGTCATCGCCTTCGGCACCTTCGGCTACACCTGCCAGCAGCGGCTGTTTCGTGAATGCGTCCGGGAGTTCGCCGACTCGGACCTGCATGTCGTACTCGTGGTCGGCAACCAGGTCGACCCGGCCGAACTGGAGCCGCTGCCGGACAACATCGAGGTCCACCGCTGGGTTCCGCAGTTGGCGTTGCTGGCACAGGCCGACGTGTTCGTGTCGCACGCCGGGATGGGCAGCGTGATCGAAGCCCTCTACACCGGCACCCCCACGGTCGTGCTGCCGCAGCTGACCGAGCAG
>CAJCJE010000838.1 GCA_903970565.1 Candidatus Melainabacteria bacterium
CGAATGCACCACACCCTCACCCACCACAGCCCCTGGCACGTCCGCATCCGCAACGGACTCCCCGAATTCATCCCACCCACTTACCTCGACCCCCAACAGGTCCCACGCCGCAACACCCTGCACCGACCGCGGTGGGATCACCATCCGGCGCTGGCGGGTTCCACGGCGTTCTGATATCGGGGGAGCCGTTGGTCGCTGGGATGGTGGCCGGGTGGTCACCGGGAGGGCGGCCGGGCGATATTCGGTCGACTGGGCTCTGGCGACACAACACAATGCGGGTATGTCCGGTGTCGCGACGAAGGTCGATCGCTGGCACCGTCGATGTTCCTGGCGGGTTTCGGGCTGTCCCAGTTCGGGGTCGCCTGGCAGGTGGCGCTACAGGAGAACATTCCGCACGACCGGATGGCCAGGGTCTCTTCCTACGACGCGCTCGGTTCTTTCGTGGCGATTCCGTTGGGACAGCTCGTGGCGGGCCCGTTGTCGCTGGCCGTTGGGGATCGGTCCACTGTGGATGGCGGCGCTGTACTGGTGGTTCTGGCCACGTTGGCGGCGCTCGCGGTACCGAGCGTGCGGCTGTTGGTGGTGCGAGAGGACAAGCGGGGTGCCGAGGGCGACGAGGAGCGGAGAGTCAGCGGCCACCGCTGACGTCGAGCAGGGTGCCGGTGACGTAGGAGGCTTTGTCGGACAGCAGCCAGACGACGGCTTCGGCGACCTCGTTTCCGCTGCCGCCCCGGCCCATCGGCACGGAGTCGGCGAGTGCGATGATCCGGTCGGGTTGGCCGCCGCTGGCGTGGATGTCGGTGTCGATCAGGCCGGGGCGTACCGCGTTCACCCGGATGCCGTCCTTGGCGACCTCGCGGGCAAGGCCGATGGTCATGGTGTCCACGGCGGCCTTGCTCGCCGCGTAGTCGACGTATTCGCCGGGGGAGCCGAGCGCCGCCGCTCGTGAGGACACGTTCACGATGACACCGGAACCAGCGAAGCGGCGCACCGCCTCCTGCGCGCAGCGGAACGCGCCGAGCACGTTGGTGGCGAAGATCCGTTCGGTGCGGCCCGACTCGTAGTCACGGACAAGGGCCCGGTGGCCGACGATCCCGGCGTTGTTCACCAGACCGCGCAACGGTCCGAGTTCGCTCTCGGCCAGGTCGAACAGCACGACGATGTCGGAGGTGATCGTGACGTCGGCGCGGACGGCGATCGCGCGGGTGCCGTGTCTGCGGCAGTCCTCGACGACCTCGGCGGCGGCGTTTTCGTTGCTGCGATAGCTCAGACAGACGTCCCAACCGTGTTCGGCGGCCAGTCGGGCGGTGGACGCGCCGATCCCCCGGCTGCCGCCGGTGACGATGAGGGTCATGGCGTGATCATAGAGCGGGCCGGCAGGTGCGCCCGGCCTGCGGCCAGCACGAGCCGGAGGTCGCGCAGTGCGGCGATGTCGTGCAGTGGATCACTGTCGACGACCAGCAGATCGGCGGTGTGGCCGGGGGCCAGGCGGCCGGTTTCCTCGGCGATGCCCAGCGCTTCGGCTGCGTCGACCGTGGTCATCTCGATGACCCGTTCGGGCGGGAAACCGAGGTGGCTGAAGAACTCCAGGCTGCTGACAAAGTCGTTGAACACCGCGCGCGGCACCCCGGCGTCCGTGCCGGCGATCAGGCGGACGCCGAGATCGGCCATCCAGGTGAGCCTGGCGAACATCGCGGCGGCCCGTTCCTCGCCGAAGGCCTTGGGCAGCATCCGCCAGTTCGGGCTCGCGCCGGGGCAGACGAAGATGCCCTTGGCCGCGATCTCCTCGGCCAGTTCCGGCCGTACGTCGAAACCGTCCTTGGCCAGCCAGGAGCAGTGCTCGATGGTGTGCACCCCGGCCGCGACCGCGTTGGCGATGCCCTCGGTGCCGTGCGCGTGCACGGCCACCCGCAGCCCGACCTCGGCGGCCTCCTCGACGACGATCCTGAGTTCGGCCGAGGAGAACTGCGGCTCCCAGGTCGCCGGGCCGCCCTTGGTCATGCCGCCGCCGGTGGCCATCACCTTGATCAGGTCCGCGCCGTTGCGCGCGTTGCGCCGGACCGTGGTGCGGATCTCCGCCTCGTCGGCCACCTCGCCGCCGAGGAACCAGCAGTGGCCGCCGCGCACGGTCAGCGGCGCGGTCGCGGACAGGATTCTCGGCCCGGCCAACGATCCCTGCGCGATCGCCTCCCGCAGGCGCACGGCCAGACCGTCCCGGTCGCCGAGATCGCGGGTGGTCGTCACGCCGGTGTCGAGCAGTTGCTGCGCGCGGCCGGCCATCCCGAGCAGCAGACTGAACTCGTCGCGCTCCTGCATGGCCTCGATGGGCTGGGCACTGGCGTCGAAGGCCAGATGCACATGGCAGTCGATCAGGCCCGGCAGCACGGTCGCACCGGGAAAGTCCAGCACGCGGGTGTCCTGGCCGGCCCGCGCGGCCACCTCGTCCCGTCGGCCGATGGCGACGATCTTCTCGTCGGCGACCAGCACCGCGCCATCGACGATCCGGTCGCCGGCCGGGCCGGCCAGCACCTGCCCAGCGGAGATCAACAGTTCCACGGCGTGTCCATTCGTTTCCGGCGGGTCACCGTCCGGCACCCTAGCCGGTGCGCGCGTGAGATCGCGGTCAACCGGCGGCCAGCGTGGTTAACCGGCCAGCGTGGTCAACCGGCCAGCGTGGTTGAGCTGCGCAGGGCCTTGGACAGCGCGACCAGCTGCCGGACGTCCGCGTCGAGGCCCTCGCCGTCCGGGACCGCGATCGGCATCGCCGGCCCGGTGACCGCTTCGCCGGCCGCGCGGGCGCTCAGCGCGGCCCGCAGCGCGGTGGCCAGCCGTACCGGGGGCGCCAGATGGGTGGCCAGTTCCGGTTCGCCGAGGCCGGCCAGATACGGGCTCACCCGGACCAGGCC
>CAJCJE010000839.1 GCA_903970565.1 Candidatus Melainabacteria bacterium
CATCATGACCCCGAGGGCCACCGAGATCACCGTCAGCAGCGCGCGACGTGACGTACCCGCCGGCCCGGTCGGGGCCTCCCGCTCTGGCGCGGTGAGGGCTTGGCTGGAAGTCACGTCGGTTCCCCCGGATGGTGGGTTCGGTTCGGTCGGCGGGCTCGAGAGATTCTGTCACCCAATGACAGATGACCATGATTGTTGTCTGTCAGTCAATGACGTGTATCGTGAATCACGTGTCATCGGCAACCGCCAGGAACTCGGCGCGCACGTCGGCCTCGGCGTGCGGTCTTCGCGAGCGCAAGAAGCGCCGGACCAGGGACTCTCTGGTCACCGCCGCGCTGGAGCTGTTTCGCGCCAAGGGCTATGAGCACACCACGGTCCGCGAGATCACCGATGCCGTCGAGGTCTCCGAGCGCACCTTCTTCCGCTACTTCGCCAACAAGGAAGACCTGGTGATGTCGTTCGTGGTCGCCGCGGCGGAGGCGTTCACCGTCGAACTACGCCGACGCCCCGCGTCCGAACGACCGGTCGATGCCCTGCGCAACGCGATGCGCGCGGCAGCGCTCACCCTGGCCCCGGAGGACATCGAGCGTGAGCAGATGGCCTACGCGCTGGCCATGCACCTGATCGAGGCGACGCCGGCCCTGTTGGCAGCGCAGTTGATGGTTGGCCAGAACCTCACCGAGCAGCTGATCGCGATCATGGCCGAGCGGGAGGGCGTCGACCCGGTGACCGATCCCCGACCGACGATCATCGCGACTGTCTTCTGTGGACTGATGGGGGCGGCCGGCCAGGTGTGGCGCGGCGATGGCGATCTCGCCGCGAGGACCACGCTGGCCGACCGCTATCTGGCCGAACTGGTGCCGACGTTCACCGAACCCTGGCAGTGAACACGTCGTCGGAGGACTCATACCCTCGCCGGGCCACGGTCACCCGTTCAGCGCGGGCCGATCCGGCTGGAGGTCCAGA
The DNA here is from genome assembly GCA_903970565.1 of Candidatus Melainabacteria bacterium. Lineage (GTDB taxonomy): Bacteria > Actinomycetota > Actinomycetes > Mycobacteriales > Pseudonocardiaceae > CAJCJE01. The sequence goes on from CAJCJE010000839.1 coordinate 967, forward strand.
CCGGGAAAGACCCTGACCGCGTTGCCGGACAGTACCGCCCGCAGCAGTTCGTCGGGCAGGCCGAGGCGGGCCAGTGCGCGGACGTTGGCTGGGGTGCCGGGCAGACCGGGCCAGTCGGTGCCGAAGATCCACTTCTCGGCCAGCCGGGCGAGGTCGAACCGGGCGTAGTACTCGGGCAGTTTCTTCGGCGGCAGACCGGCCAGATCCAGCCACACGTTCGGTTTGGCCAACGCCAGGAACGCGGCCAGGTCGTACCACCAGCCCCGGCCGCCGTGCGCGAAGACGAACTGCACCTGGGGGAAGTCCTCGATCACGTCCAACAACAGTTCCGGATTGCCGAAACTGCTCCGGGCACCGGGAAAGGTGGAGGTACCGGAATGCAGAATGACCGGGATTCCGCGTTCCGCGCAGCTCACGTAGACCGGATACAGCTCCCGGTCGGCCGGGGAGAATCCGGCGTGCACCGGATGCAGTTTCAACGCGACCGCGCCGAAATCGAGTTGGCGGTGCAGTTCCTCGGTGATCGGATGGTGCAGGTGCGGGTTGACATTGGCGACCAGCCGGAACCGGACCGGATTGTGCTCGACGATCGGCAGCAGGTCCTCGATGGGTTGGATGCCGGTCGCGCGTGGACTGTATTCGCAGAACAGCAGCGCCCGGTCGACGCCTTCGGCCGCGAACAACTCATCCAGTTTCGCCGGGTCGGGCCGGCCCTGTTCGTCGTAGCCCGACCGCCAGGGCAGTTCGCGGCGGAACTCGTCGGCCCAGGCCGGCCAGGCCGGTTTGAGGGTGTCCAGTCGCGGCGTGTGCACGTGCGCGTCGACCACCAGTTCGCCGTCGATCATCGCGTCAGTCCGTCGGCGCCGGTTCGGGCGGCAGGTTGATCGGGAAGTGCGGCGCGTCGGCGTCGGTGGGCTCCTCGCGGAGCAGGCCGCGCAGCACGTTGCGGCGGATCTTGCCGGTCGCGGTCCTGGGCAGTTCGTCGAGCACCAGCACGGCGCGCGGACGCTTGAACGCGGCGAGGCCGTCCCGGCACCAGTCGATCAGCTCGTCCGGGTCCAGGACGCGGCCGGGTCTGGCGACCACGCAGGCGATCGGTGTGTCCAGTTCCTCGGCGTCCGACACGCCGACGACGACCACCTCGGCCACGTCCGGGTGTTCCAGCAGCCGCGCCTCGACCTCGCCGGGCGAGACCCAGCTGCCGTCGGCCCTGAGCAGGTCGTCCTGCCGGCCGAGGCAGGTGTAGGTGCCGTCGGAGTTGCGCTGGTAGGTGTCGCCGGTGCGGGTCCACTCGCCGAGGAACACCGCGCGGGAGGCCGCGGCGCGGCACCAGTAGCCGATGGCGGCGGATTCACCGCGTACGTACAGTTCGCCGGCCCGGTCGTGTTCGGTGATCACCACGCCGTTCTCCTCGCGCAGTTCCAGCTGGTAGCCGGGTACCGGGTAACCGGAGGAGCCGGGGTGCACCTGGCCGGGGCGGTTGGAGATGAAGATATGCAGCATCTCGGTCGATCCGATGCCGTCGAGAACCTCGACGCCGAAGCGGTCGCGCATCCCGTGGAACATGCGCACCGGCAGCGCCTCACCGGCCGAGACGCCCTGCCGCACGGTGTTGAAGGCATCGTCGGGGACGTCGCTGGCCAGCAGCGGACCCCAGAAGCCCGGACTGCCGAACAGCAGGGTCGCCCCGTCGGCGCGGGCCCGGTCGGCGAAGCCGCGCGGGCTCGGCCGGCCGGGTTCCAGCAGCGCGGTGGCACCGGCCGACATCGGGAAGAACATCGAGTTGCCGATGCCGTAGGCGAAGAACAGCTTGGCGACCGACAGGCAGCGGTCGGTCGAGGTCATGCCGAGGACCTGTTTGCCGTAGAGCTCCGAGACGAGCCTGATGTCGACGTGCCGGTGCATCGCGGCCTTGGGGCTGCCGGTGGTACCGGAGGTGTAGAGCCACAGCGCCGGCGAGTCCGACCAGGTGGCATGGGCCCGCGACAGCGGGGTGCCCAGTTCGCGCAGCTGGCGCCAGCTGCGCCCGCGCACGCTGTCGGGCAGCCGGGTGATCGGGCGGGCGTACTCCGAGCCGACCAGCACCACGTGGCGGACCTCGGGCGCGTCCCGGACGGCGGCGCGGACCGCGTTGGCGAACTCGGCGGAGCCGAGCACGACCTCGGTACGCGAGTCGAGGATGAGCGAGCGCAGTTCGCGGCCGGTGAGCATGGTGGAGGTGGGCACCGCGACCGCGCCGAGGTACATCGTGGCCAGGATCGCGACGAACAGTTCGACGTCGTCGGCCATGCACATCAGGACCCGCTGTTCCGGCCGGACCCCGAGTTCGCGCAGGCCTCCGGCGACCCGGCGGACCTCCTCGGCCAGTTCGGCATAGGTCAGCGAGCGGTTGACCGAGACGACCGCGGTGGCCGCGCCGTTGCCGGTGCGCAGGTGCCGCTCCAGCAGGTAGTCGGTGGCGTTGAAGGACTCCGGCTGATGCCCGCCGATCGAGCGCAGGATGGACGCCGACAATTCGGCCGCATCCGGCACCATACTGGGCACTGGCTCACTCCTGACATCCCGATGTCCGCGCGATCAGGCACAAACCTAGTCGTAGTCGAGCGGTTTATCATCGATCGGCTACGCCCGATGACGCGATCCGACCGGCACCATGCCTCTCCACCACCAGATGAATCAGGCACTCGGGTACGGTGCCGCGCCGGAAGTCCGGTTCACGGTTTTCCGGGGTCGACTGCCGGCGCGCCACGGCGGTTCGGCAGTCCGTTCGGTACCACTACCGCCACGGGTCGGGGCCGCTCGGGTC
>CAJCJE010000840.1 GCA_903970565.1 Candidatus Melainabacteria bacterium
AATCAGGCGCTGTATCCCGGAGCAGGTAACCGAAGTACGGCCAGAAGACCTGTTCAGCGACCTCACCGGGGAAAATCACCGAACACGGCATCCCGTCACCCTGCCGCACAATGACCGTGACCGAGCTACCATCCGCCGCGACCACCGTCCGAGCCTGCGCATGCGGATCGATCACAACCGCGAACGGCTCCCCGCCCGGCAAGACATGCACGGTCGCCACACTCACCACCGCCGCCCACCTCCACTCTCGTTACCGTCCTGGTCTGGCCCGTCGTCGACGGCAGCAGCGGCCAAGCCCAACACGGCGACCAGCAACCCGGATACCGTCGCGAGTGCGCCGGCCTGGTTCACAGAGGTCACCTGGCGTCGATCAAGCCCGTTCATAACTGAAGCCTCCGGAATAGATGGGCTGGTGGAGTTACAGACGGCGCAAGCCATCTCGGACACGGACCAAAAGTGCCCAGTCGATCGGGGCGTCGAACACGTCGGTGTCGGCCAGATCGAGGGCAGCTTGGTTGATCTGAGCCGGTCTGCTTCGAGGGTCGATGTCCCGGACGACTGGCAGCACGACGGTCTGTTCCGCAGCTTGTTCCAGGAAGGCTGTCGCTCCGCTGCGCCCGCCCGTGGCTGGTCGTTCGGCATACGGCGGGTACATGAGGTCCATCGCGGCCATGCAGCAGCTCGGGCATAGCCGAATCGGTTGTGGTGGCCGCGAATTCCAGTACTCGGCGACCGGCAGGTTGCATAGCGCTTGCGCCGGCTGCTCGGGATGCACCACGTGGATGTAGTCCCCATGTCGGCCTGTGGCTGGATTAGTGCCCCACCACCAGCGAGGAAGTTCGAAGTCTTGTTCAACTGCCATGTCGTGATCGGGGCCGCGCTCTGGCCGGGATCACGAGGACTGGCCACAGGAGGCCACCTCGTTCGTCTGAGTGGGCTGCTACCAGGTCGATCGAGCGAGTTCTTCGGGCGCCTGCAGTCGGTTCAGCCAGTCCAGGAGCTGAGTGCCGGTTAACGTCAGCACGGCTGGCCGTAGCGACATCGTGGCCAAGTGGGCCTCCGCAGCGATGAATTCGTGTTGGTGCAACGTGACCAGTGCTCGTTGCACGTGTGGGACAAGCACGTCGCTGTGGTGGCGTGGTCTGCTGTGCTCGTCCAACACGATCTGGCCGAACGCGACCCGTCGCAGCGCCGCCCGGTAGATGTCAGGAGCAGAAGGCAACCTTGGAGCGGTCATCGCGCGCCGGCCCGGCGTTCCAGATCGCGGGCCATCGCGAGGCATACGACGCAGACCGCGACACACCCGGCCGCTGAGGCGTCGACGGTGGTGTCGACATCCACGGCCGCGTCGGTCAGCCAGGATCTGCACACCGCGACGCGGACGGTGTGTCCGTCGATGTTGAGCGTGCGTGGCCGACCATCCTCGGTCTCCAGCAAATGTGGAACGCGCGGGTTTACCAAGCCCTGGAACCACCGAGCGCGGGCAATGGGCAAGATCGTCAGCGATACGGCAGGGTGGGGTTGGTGGATGCCTGCGGTGCTGTCCGGTCGGGACACAGACAGCACCGCAGAAGCGTGATCACCTGTGTCGTCCCCGAAAGGGTGCGTCGTCCGAGGAGGCGCGGACGAGGGCGTCATAGTCCTGGGTGCCTGCGTCTCCGCGATCAGGTTCACGGTCGCCCTTCGGTGCTAGTAGGCGTGGGTTGAAACGGTCCGTGAGCACGTCAGGCGTTCACGCGGCCTCGTCAACAGACGCTAGGTGCCGCCGAAGCTGCGAACCCCAGAGGATTTCTCTGGGGTCGTCGCGGCGGACAATGGGAGGATTACTCCATGCGAGGAATGACCGACGGCATGACGATCGGGGAACGCGTAGCGTTTTACCGTCAACGTCGCGGCATGCCCCAGACGATCTTGGCCGGATTGGTGGGCCGGACCGAAGACTGGATGCGCAAGGTCGAGCATGGCGACCTCGCGCTGGACCGGTTGTCGATGTTGCGTCGGCTGGCGTTCGCCCTGGACGTCTCCCTCGGCGACCTGATCGGCGAGCCCGTTCTGATGGATTGGTCCGACGAATCGGGCCGCCGCACCATTCCCGCGCTGCGGGTGGCGCTGATGGACCACCGCCAGTTCCTCTCCGGCCCCTACACCGGTGAACCAGTCCGGTTGACCGCGCTGGCCAGGGACATCGCCGAACAGTGGAGCGATTACCAACACTCCCGCTACGCCCGGCTCACCCAGCGCCTTCCTCTGCTCATCACCGACGCCCAGGCGGCCTGCCGGCAGTACGGCACCGGTAGCGACGATGGCCTACGTGCGCATGAACTGGCCGCCAGCGCGCACCAACTGACCACCGCGTTCCTCACCAAACTCGGCGAAGCCGACCTCGCGGCGATCTCCGCGACTAGATGATTGATGCGGTGAAGATCATGTGAAGTGGGCCGGTGAGACGGCACAGGAGGAGGGTGTCCAAGATCAAAGTTGTGAGCAAAGAACTGAACACCCTCCTGACGGCACTCTATGTCCTGATCGATGACCACGTCGT
>CAJCJE010000841.1 GCA_903970565.1 Candidatus Melainabacteria bacterium
TTCCTGATCAAGTCCACCCCGCCGGAGGACCTGATCAGCCTGGTGCGGGTCGCCGCCGACGGGCACACCGTCCTGTCCGCCGATGCCGCGCGGCGGCTGGTGGCCGCCTCCGGCAGTGAGTACGAGCGCTCGGAGCAGGCCAAGGGGCGCATCGCCGAGCTGACCAAGCGCGAGGTCGACGTGCTGACCTGTCTCGGCAGGGGACTGTCCAATGCGGACATCGCCGACACGCTCTACCTCTCCGAGGCCACGGTGAAGAGCTACGTGTCCCGGATGCTGGTCAAGCTCGGCTGCACCAACCGGACCCAGGCCGGACTGCTGGCCCACGAGGCCGGCCTGGTCACCTGATTCCGGCCAGCCCCTGGTGCTCGCCGGCCAGCCCCTGGTATTCCGGGAGCAGACCAAGTTTGACCGCCTCGGCCAGGGTCGGCGCGGCGGCGTCCTTGGCGGAGCGGATCGGCGGCTCGGTCAGGTTCCACGGGATACCGAGATCGGCATCGAGCGCCTGAATGTCGATCATGGTGCCCGGAATGTATTCCGAGCTACACAGATAGTTCATGCAGGCGTCGTCGGTCAGGGCGAGGAAGGCGTGGCCGAGACCGTCCGGGAGGTATACCGCGACGCCGGAGTCCTCCTCCTGCACCGTGGTGTCGAACATGCCGAACGTCGGCGAGCCGACCCGCAGGTCGACCGCCACGTCCAGCACGGCCCCGCGTACGCAGGTGACCAGTTTCCCCTGGCCCGGTGGCACCATCGTGCCGTGGATGCCACGTAAGGTGTTCCGGGCCGAGATGGAGAAGTTCACCTGCTCAACGCGGAACGGCTGCCCTGTCGCCTCCTCGATGGCACTCTGCCGCCACGCCTCGAAGAAGACGCCACGAGAGTCCGGCAGAATCGCCGGGGTGATCCGATAGGCGTCCTTGACGGCCATTTCGACTACGTCCACGCCGCGTCACTCCCTTTCTGACTGAACAATTCCGACCGCGATCCGCTCCAGTGCGTCCGCGGCGGCATCGGCCCCACCCGATGCCTGGATGGCTGCCCGCATCCGCGCGACGTTGCGTGCGATGTCCTGATCCTCGACAACCGCGACCGCCGCATCCCGCACCACGGTCGCGGTGACGTCATCGAGCAGGGCCCGGCCGAGGCCGAGTTGTTCGACGTGCCTGGCGATCACCCGCGCGTCCGGCTGCTGGGGCACGGTGACCACGCCGACCCCGTGCCGGAAAGCGTCCATCAAAGTGCCGGTTCCGGCCTGGCAGACCACTAGATCCACCTGTGGCAGCACGGCCGAGAAATCCAGCCAGTCGTGCACCTCCACCCGGCCGGGCAGCGCCTGCGCCTGCGCCTGCGCCAGGTGGCCGCCGGTGACCATCACCAGCTGCCAGCCGGTGTCAGCGAAGGCCTGCGCGCACTCGTGGAAGAACTCCGGGTTGCTGTTGGAGGAGGTGCCCAGTGAGATCAGCACCACCTTGGTCGCCGTCGGCGGCCGGCGCCAGGTGCTGGTGACCGGTCGGTCGTCGACAACCGGTCCGACGAAGACGAAGGAGTCGTCGAAGCACTCGGCGCGCGGCTGGAACTCCCTGGGAATGAACACCAGGTTCGCCGCGACCTCGCCGCCGACCCGAATCCGCTCGATCTCCTCGGCATCCACGCCATAGGGCCGCAACCGGTCCAGCAGTTCGTGTTGGCAGGCCGTGATGGCCGGATGTTCGGCGGTCAGCGTCGGGTCGCCGGGCTCGGGTTCGCTGCCGTTGAGCGGCACCTCGTCGTTGCCACCGAAGCCGGCGAAGAGGCGAACCACCGGAGCGCCGGAGCGCCGCGCGGTGAACCGACTCACCGCGGTACTCAGCGCGTCCTCGACCACCAGATCGACCGGATGGTCGGAAAACGCCTCCCAGGCAAGGGGAAACGCGGCAAATGCCTCACGGATGTACTCGACGACGACCTCGGCCAGCTCGTCGGTGGTGTGCACGGGTGGCACGGAGACCGGGAAGGTGGAGGGGTAGCTGATGGTCCGCGCGCCGGTCTGTTCGACCGCATCGGCAAACCGCTGCGCCACAACGTATGTGACCTCATGACCCCGACGGATCAGCTCGCGGACCACCGGCAGGGTGGGCCGAATGTGGCCGAACCCAGGGAAGCTGAAGAAGGCGATGTGCCGCACCGTAGTGTCCACGGCGCTCACGCTAAGCCGTCAGAGCGATTTCCCAGCACGGGGCAACCGGAGTTCAATGTTTCACCTAGTTTCCCGACCTCAGAATAACAGCGGGGCAACACGGACCCACTCTGGATGCAGTCGGGCTCTGGGAAGGCGTCGATGAAAGATAACGTTCGCGACCTTGGACTATTCGGCGGAGTTCCGGCCTTCCACGACAAACTGCTCGTCGGTAGGCCCAATCCTGGCGACCGAGACGTGTTTATGCAGCGAATGTCGAGCGTGCTGGACAGCGGCTGGTACACCCATCACGGCCCACTCCTCCAGGACCTGGAGCAGCGGATCGCCGACCTCGCCGAGGTCGAGCACTGCGTCATGGTGGCCAACGGCACCAGCGGGTTGGAGCTGGTACTGCGGGCCGCCAACCTCTCCGGTGAAGTGATCATGCCGTCGATGACCTTCATCGCCACCGCGCACTCGGTCCGGATGCACGGACTCACGCCGGTTTTCTGCGATATCGACCCGGATACCGGATGCATCGACCCGGCGGAGGTCGAGCGGCTGATCACGCCGCGCACCAGTGCCATCCTCGGTGTCCACCTGTTCGGCCAGCCCTGCGCCATCGACGAGCTGCGCAAGATCGCCGACGCCAACGGCCTGATGCTGTACTTCGATGCCGCACATGGCCTGGGGTGTACGGCGGAACAGACGCCGATCGGTGGTTTCGGCCAGGCCGAGGTGTTCAGCCTGCACACCACGAAGGTGGTGAACTCCTTCGAGGGTGGTGCCGTGGTCACCAACGACGGTGACCTCGCCGCCGAGGTGCGGTCGCTGCACTGCTTCGGCCACGGCCCCGACAACGTGGTACGCCGGGTCGGCACCAATGCCAAACTCAGCGAGGCCGCCGCGGCGATGGGCCTGACCTCGCTGGAGGCGATGCCCGACTCGATCGCCGCCAACGAACGCAACTACCACCACTACCGCGAGGAACTCGCCGACGTGCCCGGCATCGACCTCCTCACCTACGATCCGGCGAACCGCAACAACTTCCAGTACGTGGTGACGAAGGTGGACGAGTCGGTGCACGGACTGCGCCGGGACGCGCTGCTGGCCCTGCTGTATGCGGAGAACGTCGTGGCGCAGCGGTACTTCTCGCCCTGCTGCCACGAGTTCGAGCCCTACCGCAGCGAGCATCCGGTGACGCTGCCACGCACCGAGGAAATGTCCAAAAAGGTGCTCACCCTGCCCACCGGACCCTCCATCAACCGCGAACACATCGCCGGCATCGGCGAACTGCTGCGCACCGCCGTGAAGTACGGCAATGAGATCACCAGCCGCTGGCTGGAGCTGGCGTGATTTCGCCGGAGGAGTACTGACCGCACCAGGTGACTGGTGGGAGGCAGACCGCCTCCCACCAGTTCGCGTTCGGCTGACCTCCCGTGAAATCGACACGGATCGACACGGGATCGTCCCAGGAACGGAAACCGGGGATTTCCGGTCAGGGTCTGGCGAGCACCGGCGTGCGGAACTCGATCTCGTCGGCCGCGCGCGACATGCCGCCGGCGGCCTTGATCTCCTCGCTCATCGACTTGACCCTCGATGCGACGGCGGGATCGGCCAGTGCCTCACTGACCGCCCGGTACACCGTGTCCGGGGTGGCCTCGTCCAGGTCGAGCGTGCGGCCGAGTCCGAGTTGGGCGAGCCGTTGTGCCGTGGCGAGTTGCTCGTCGGTGCCCGGCAGCGCGACCATCGGTATCTCCGCCTTCAGCACGGCCATCGTGGTGTTCATACCGGACGCGCCGATGAAGACCGTCGCGTGCGGCAGTACGACGCTGTGGGGCAGCCAGGCGTGCAGTTCCACGTTCGGCGGCAGGGTGCCGATCTCGGCCGGGTCCAGCCGGCTGCCGATGGTCAGCACCACGTGCCAGTCCTCGCGGCCGGCGAAAGCGTCCGCGCAGGCCCGGAAGAAGTCCGGCCTGGTGACCAGCGCGGTACCCATCGACACCAGCGCCAGCTGTTTGCCCTCGGGCGGGCGCCACTGCGTGTCGGGCCGGGGGGACAGCGACGCGCCGACG
>CAJCJE010000842.1 GCA_903970565.1 Candidatus Melainabacteria bacterium
GGGGGGGGCGGGGGTTTGACGTCAGGCCAGGGTGGCCAGGAGCGCGATCCAGGCCAGCACGATGCCGGCGACCACGCCGTAGGCGACCCAGCGCCAGACCGGCACGTTGCGGGCCAGCCAGATTGACGGGGCGAGCCCCAGTGTGATGATCACGTTCGCCGCCGTGGCCAGCCAGTCGCTGGCCGTCCCCAGCGCCGAGGACAGCGCCATCACCGCGAACAGGGCCACCAACGCGGCGAACCCGCTGACCGTAAGACCGGTCCCCCACGGAGTCCGGACCGCCGGACGGTGTTCGCCGGACGACCGGTCGGACCAGGCCGCGTGCGCGCCACCGGTACGGGTGGCCCGACCGGGTGGCCACTCGTCCGGTTCGCCGATGTCGGTGACCTCCCCGGTCAACGGATCGACGTAGCTGACCGGAGCGCCCATCGCGGCGGCGAGCCGGGCGGCGAGCTGTCGGCCGCGTCGGGAGATCAGGCCGCCGGCCGCCCCGTCGGCACTGTCCGCGTTCGCGACGGCCGCCGCGACCTCGGCCCATTCGTGCAGCGCCCGCGCGAGGCCGGCGTCCAGTGCGATCTCTTCCGGATCGACCTCCATGCCCTCGGCGACACCGAACTCGATGTCGTCCTCGGCCAGCACGGCACGGCCGTTGCGGGCGCTCAACTGCACCGGCTTTCCTTCCTCCCGCACGGCCGACCCGCCGCTGCCGGCCGCTCGCGGAGCCGCCCAGCATCGATCAGCCACTGGTCACCCGTCCGGCCGCCAACGCCGACCAGACAGTCGTTGAGAGAGAAATTACCCACTTTGGCCCAGCGCGTGAAACACCACGGCCGCCGCGGTCGCGACATTCAGCGAATCCACATCTTTGGCCATCGGGATGCGCACCTGCTCGTCGGCGCCGAGCAGCGCGGCATCGGTCAGGCCGGGCCCCTCCGAACCAAGCAGCACCGCGACCCGGCCGTCGACGGGGCCGAGGTCGGCCAGCCGGGTCGCGGTCGGCCGGGGCGTCAGCGCGAGCGTTCGGTAACCGTTTTCATGAAGCAACGCAAATCCGGTGGTCAGATCGGTCAAGGTGGCGAAGGGCACCCGGAGAACATGGCCCATCGAAACGCGCACGCTGCGCCGGTAGAGCGGATCGGAACAGCCCGGTCCCAGTAGGACGCCGTCGATACCCAGCGCCGCCGCATTGCGGAATATCGAACCGAGATTCTCGTGATCGCCGATGCCTTCCAACACCGCGAGCAGTCGAGAACGCGCGACGAGCGTCGCCGGATCGGGCTGGTCGGCGCGATCGGCGACGGCGAGCACGCCGCGATTGAGATGGAAGCCGACCACGGTGGCCATGATTTCGGCCGAGGTTCGATATACCGGCACATCCAGGTCGGACAGTGGCGCGGCCAGCTGTTCGATTCGGCGCGGCACCCCGAGCAAAGCCCGGACCGGATATGCGGAATCGAGTAACCGACTGATGACGATCGTGCCCTCGGCGATAACCAATCCCCGGCCCCCTGGCCGATCTGGCCGTCGGTCGGCAGCGGACAGGTCGCGGAAGTCGTCCACCCGGTGATCATCGACGTTCGTAATCTCGATCATCCTTGCCACCCGGCGAGTCTGCCACGCCCGCGATGTCCAGCTACTGGGAGGTATTCGCAGTACAACGACGCACTTCGTCCACTCCGACCACACTGCACCGGTTTGGCCGCTAGCCCTTCGCCCGTACTCATGTCACCGTGGCTGTGACGTGCCAGCGACCATGCACGTCTGCCGTAGGCCGGAACTCCTTGCTCCCTAGACCAATGGAGCGACCGAGCAAGCGCTGCCGTGGGGAGGACCGGGATGAAACAGGACGTGGCGAGGCGTTCTGCCACCACTGTCGATCGGCAACGATATCGAGAAAAGGTGCGACGCTGTCTTGACGCACTCGCGATCATGCTCGATGGTGATTGTTTTTCCTTCCAGCAAAGGAAAATAGGGCTGGAGATCGAGCTGGACCTGATCAACGACCAGTTGGCGCCCGCGATGGCCAATGCCACCGTGCTGGAGAAGATAGGCAACCCGGCTTTCACCACCGAACTCGGCCAGCAGAACGTCGAGGTCAACGTGCCGCCACGAACCCTGCACGGGGATGAGGCGCTGTGGCTGGAACGGGAATTCGACGACTCACTCAGAATCGCCGGCGAACTGGCCGCCGAGGACGGCATCACTTTCGTGATGATCGGCACACTGCCAACGCTGCGGGTCGAGCATTTCGATCCGAAATGGTTCTCCCAGGGGGACCGGTACGCACTGCTCAACACCGAGATCTTCGCCGCGCGGGGCGAGGACATGCAGCTGCGGCTGGACGGGGCGCCGATGCCGGGTGGGAGCATCGACCAGTTGCGCGCCAAGGTCGCTTCGATCCTGCCCGAATCGGCCTGCACCTCGGTGCAGCTGCATGTGCAGACCACACCCGAGGACTTCGCCGCATACTGGAACGCGGCCCAGTGCCTGGCCGGTGTTCAGGTCGCGCTCGGCGCGAACTCGCCGTTCCTGCTCGGCAAAGCCCTCTGGCACGAGACCCGAATTCCTTTGTTTCAGCAAGCAACCGATACTCGGCCGGCCGAACTGGCCAACCAGGGCGTCCGGCCACGGGTGTGGTTCGGCGAGCGATGGATCGATTCGATCTTCGACCTGTTCGAGGAGAACGTCCGGTATTTTCCCGGCCTGCTGCCGGAAAACTCCGACGAGGACCCGCTGGAAACGCTGGCCGAGGGGCGCGCGCCGGAACTCGGTGAGTTACGACTGCTCAACGGCACGATCTGGCGCTGGAACCGGCCGGTGTACGACATCGTGGACGGGGTGCCGCATCTGCGACTGGAGAACCGGGTCCTGCCCTCGGGCCCGACGGTGCTGGACCTGATGGCGAACGCCGCGTTCTTCTACGGCGTACAGCGCTCGCTCGCCACGATGGAAAATCCACTATGGACACAGCTGTCCTTCCACGCCGCCGAGGAGAACCTGCTTCTCGGCGCGAAACACGGCATGTCGGCCCGGCTGTACTGGCCGGGCATCGGCTGGGTGCCCCCGGACGAGCTGGCGCTGCGCACGCTGCTGCCACTGGCCCATGCCGGCCTCGGCGAGCTGGGCATGTCCGACGCGGCGCGGGAACGCTACCTCGACGTGATCGAACAGCGCTGCCTACGCCGGCGCACCGGATCGAGCTGGCAGCGCGACACCGTCGCCCTGCTGGAGAACCACGGTGCCAGCCGCGAGCGCGCGGTGCTGGGCATGTTCCGCCGGTACGTGGACCTGATGCGCTCCGGCGAGCCGGTACACACCTGGCCGATCGGCGACTGACCGCTCTGAGTGACACGAGTTTCAACGGCACCAGCACCACTGAACCCGTGAACTACGGCTACCTGGGGCATCTGCGTGAGTTGCCCGCCAGCGCTGAGATACCGCTGGCCGAGGTGCACCGGGCCATACACGAGTTTGTCACCACCAACGGCGCACGACCCGCGAGCGTCGAGTGGCAGACCAACGAGTGACCGCGACGGAAGAGGCCCCGCAATCGCCGTGACATGCGATTACGGGGCCTCGCCGTGTTCCCGAACTGACTGCCGCTCCCACCACGAAGCGGGCAAGAGTTAGGTTAGGCTAACTTCATGAGGCGCGCAAGTCCCCGTTTTCGTCGAGTTACCGGCTGACCGTCGCAATAGTCATCGAGCGGCGCGACCGCGCAGCGCCTGGAGCGGACCGACGCCCTCGCGCGAGGCGATCACCAGGCCGAGCGCGAGCGCGGCGAGGACCGCGACGCCGCCGCCGACGATGAACGGCGAGCGACCGCCGAAGGTCTCGGCCAGCCACCCGGTGAACGGCCCGGCGATCGGGTTGCC
>CAJCJE010000843.1 GCA_903970565.1 Candidatus Melainabacteria bacterium
CGGCTGCAAGCGTCCGGCCGAGCGGGTCGATGATCGCGGAGTCGCCGACGTGCCGGGTCTCCCCCGCCGCGCCGACCCGGTTGCAGCCGACCACATAGGCCTGGTTCTCGATGGCCCGGGCCCGCAGCAGCGCCTGCCAGTGCTCGCGCCGCGGTTCGGGCCAGTTCGCGACCACCACGTACAGGTCTGTGTCGGCCGCGAGCTGCCAGAACTCGTCGGCGAACCGGAGGTCGTAACAGACGAACACGCTCACCCGGACGTCCTCGACGGACACGGTCAGGAACTCGGTGCCGGCCTGGTAGTGCTCGTGCTCTCCGGCGTAGCTGAACGGGTGGATCTTGGCGTACCGGTGCACCTGGCCCTGCGGTCCGGCCAGTACCGCCACGTTCCGGGCCTTGCCGGTGTCCTCGGCGCTCCACTGCGCGATCGATCCGACCAGCCACAGATCGTGCCGGGCGGCCTGGTCGATCAGGAACTGCTCGTTCGCGCCACCCGCGGGCTCGGCGACCCGTTCGGGCCGCATCGAGAACCCGGTTGCGTACATCTCGGTGAGCACCACCAGCCGCGCGCCGGACGCCGCCGCCTGCTCGACGAGTGGTTCCAGGTGCGCGCGGGTCGCCGCGCCGTCCTCCCAGGTGATGTCGTGCTGTATCGCCGCAATCCTCATCGGGCCACCTTCTCCAACCGCAGCAACGCCTCCGCGAGCACGTCCGGCCGCTTGCAGAACGCGAACCGCGCGTACCGGTCGATGTCGGAGTCGTAGAACACCTTCGACGGTATCGCGACGACACCGGCCTGCACCGGCAGTGCGCGACACCAGGCCTCGGCGTCGCGTCCGAGATCGACGGTGGCGAAGTAGGTGGCCTGCGGCCGGAGCACGTCGTAGCCGAGCCCGGCCAGACCGTCGACGAGCAGGTCGCGCTGACTGCGCAGCCGGTCGGCGATGTCGGCGAAGTACTGCCGCGGCAACTGCAGCCCGGTGACCACGGCGTACTGGAACGGCCCGCTGCCGACGTAGGTGAGGAACTGCTTGACCTGACGGATGCGGTGGAGCAGCCGCGGCCGCGCACATACCCAGCCGACCTTCCACCCGGTGACGCTGAAGGTCTTGCCGGCGCTCGAAATCGTCACGGTGCGGTCGGCCATACCCGCGATGGTGGCCAGCGGAATGTGCTCGCCGTCGAAGATCAGGTGCTCGTAGACCTCGTCGGTGACGACGATCAGATCGTGCTCCACGGCGAGGTCCGCCACGACCTGCAACTCCGCCCGCGTGAAGACCGTACCGGTCGGATTGTGCGGGGTGTTGAGCAGAATGAGTCGCGTTCTGCTGGTGATCGCCGCCGCCAGTTCGTCGGGGTCGAAGCTCCAGCGGCCAGCGTCGGGCCGCAGCGTCACCGATCGGTGTTGCACCCCGGCGAGGGCGATGCACGCCGCATACGAGTCGTAGTACGGCTCGAAGACGACCACCTCGTCGCCGGGTTCGGTCAGCCCGAGCAACGCCGCGGCGATCGCTTCGGTCGCGCCGACGGTGACGAGCACCTCGGCGTCGGCGTCGAACTCCATGCCGTACCAGTGCCGCTGGTGGTCGGCCACGGCCTGCCGCAGCTCGGGAATGCCCGGGCCCGGCGGGTACTGGTTACCGCGGCCATCGCGGATCGCGGCGACCGCGCTCTCCAGTACCTCGGCCGGTCCGTCGGTGTCGGGAAAACCCTGGCCCAGGTTGACACTCCCAGTGGCAACGGCGAGTGCTGACATCTCGGCGAAGATCGTCGTTCCGAAGGCATCGAGACGCCCGGTTCGCGCAAGTGTCATGCAGTCACCTTAGAGGGCCGGTTCTGGTGCCGGAATAACTGATGACGTGCAAGTGCTGTTACGGTGTAATCATGTAATACAGACGAGAACTTAAGGAGTTCCCTCATGTTCCATCCAGAAGCGGGCCAGGACGGCCCGACAGAAGAACACGGTCACGGACATCGACGCGGCGGCGGTCCCCGAGGTCCCCGCGGTTTCGGACGCCCGGGCGGTTGGCAGCAGGCCGACCTGCCCTCGGCCGACGACGCGGCGGCGTGGTTCACCGGACGTTTGCCGTCCGACTGGTACGTGGGCACGCCCTCGGTGTCGGTCGACCGCGAAGAGATCATTGTCAGTGGGGAGCTGCCCCCGGTAGAGACACCGGTCGAGGACTCGACCGCGGTGGCCACCGGGCGGATCAGTCGATTCCGCGAGGACACCCGCGCCGAGCGCGTCAAGATCGCCGACGAGGCCGAGGCACGATACGGCCGCAAGGTCGCATGGGGTGCCGGCATCGGCGAGACGCAGGTGTTGTTCACCCACCTGTCCGTCCCGGTCATGACCCGGCTGCGACAGCCCGAACGACAGGTGCTCGACACGCTGGTCGACGCCGGTGTGGCGCGGTCGCGCTCCGAGGCCCTGGCGTGGGCGGTCAACCTGGTCGGCCAGCACACCGACCAATGGCTGGCCGACCTGCGCGAGGCGATGTCCGAGGTGGACAAGCTGCGCACCCAGGGGCCGGACCTGTAAGCAATTCCCAGGTGGTTGCGGCGGCAGCGAAACGCGCCTGCCTTCGGAATCGCCCGAGAAGAGTAGGTATTTTTGCCCCGCCCGGGACGGTGGTTATTGCCGTACCCGGGCGGGGTGGCCTTTCGGCATCGTGACGTCATGGCGACCACTGATCAGTACACGGCGAACACCACACAGTTGACGTCCACGTCCGGCAATCTCACCAGCCTGGCCGGACAATCCCTGTC
>CAJCJE010000844.1 GCA_903970565.1 Candidatus Melainabacteria bacterium
GCGCAGCCATCAGGACTGGTGATCCCGCAGCCAGGTGTTGGTGAACTTCTGCTCGGCGTCCAGCAGCCGACCGAGCTGATCGGCGACCGACTCCTCGACCTTCCCGCCGAACAAAGGGATCGGGATGCTCACCGAGCCGTCGATCCGGACCGCGCTGCCTCCGGCCGACACGTCGGCCAGCCGCATGGTGCCCTTCAGGTCGCCGGGCATACCGGGAATGGTGACCCGGACGGTGCCCGCATAGGTCCCGTCGGCCTCGGCCCGCCAGGTCTCGACCCGGTCGATCTTCAGGTCGCCACCCAGCAGCGGCCGGATCGCCGCAGGCAGGTCCTCTGCCGCGACCCCGTGCCGAAGTCGGTAGCTGGCGGTGTCCTCGGTCCGCTGATGGTCGAACAGCCCGGCACCCTTCCCCCCGAGCGCGGCCAGCCGCTGGTTGAGGTATTCCGGGTCGACCACCACGGAGTACACCGATTTCGCGTCCCATGTGGAACTTGTCCGGTGCTCGATGCGCCTTGCCATAGGTCGAAGGCTACCGTTGGCTACCGTGACCAGCTCTCAGACCGGTACCGAGGACACCGTGAACGCCGTGGTTCGAGACGGTATTTCCCTGGCGGCGTGCACGACACTGCGGCTGGGTGGGCCGGCCGCCCGGTTCGTGCAGGGTGAGCGGCCACGGGACATCGTCGACGTGGTGCGCGCGGCGGACGCGGCAGGCGAGCCGCTGCTGGTGTTGGGCGCCGGGTCGAACCTGGTGATCGGCGATGACGGCTTCGACGGCACCGTGTTGCGGGTGGCCAACTCCGGCCGAGGCTGCGACCGGCTGGGTGACGGGCTCGTACAGCTGACCGTCGAGGCGGGCGAGAACTGGGACCAGACGGTGGCCTGGACGGTCGCCGAGGGGCTCGGCGGCCTCGAATGCCTGTCCGGGATTCCCGGCCTGGTCGGTGCCACCCCGGTGCAGAACGTCGGTGCCTACGGGGTGGAGATCGCCGACCTGCTGGTGTCGGTCGACCTGCTGGACCGGAGCAGCGGCCAGGTGCGGACCGTGCAGGCGGACGCGCTGGGTCTGGAATACCGCAACAGCGTGCTCAAGGGCACCGACTCGGCCGTGGTGCTGCGGGCGCGGTTCGAGCTGCGCGACGGCGGCGCCTCGGCGCCGATCCGGTATGCCGAGCTGGCCAGGCTGCTCGGGGTCGGCGTCGGCGATCGGGTACCGGCCGCCGAGGCTCGGCAGGCCGTTCTCGACCTGCGCACGGCCAAGGGCATGGTGCTCGACGCGGCCGATCACGACACCTGGAGCGCCGGGTCGTTCTTCACCAACCCGGTGATCGAGGACACTGAACTGCCGGCCGTGCTGCTGCGGGCGCAGAGCGTGCTGCGACCGGAGGAGACCATGCCGAGCTGGCCCGGCGGGATCGACCGCACCAAGCTGTCGGCCGGTTGGCTGATCGAGCGCGCCGGTTTCCCGCGCGGATACGCCGGGCCGGGCGGGAAAGTCGGGTTGTCCTCCCGACACACGCTGGCGCTGACCAATCAGGGTGGCGCGAGCACGGCCGACCTGCTCGAATTGGCCCGCGAGGTGTGTGCGGGCGTGCGGGCTGTTTTCGGCGTCGAGCTGCATCCGGAGCCGGTCTTCGTCAACTGCGTTCTCTGAACAACCGCGTTCGCCTGAACAACTGTGCGCTTCGAGATTGTGCGTTTCGAGTGGTCGCCTTCTCTTGCTGGGCCTACCAGTTGTCCACAACCGCTGCGGTTATCCACAGCAGCCGAATAACCCGCCCCACGCCCCGAATTTTTCGAATAGTCTGAAATTGGGGGGCGCCCCAATGGACTGGGGTAATTTTTGCTGACTGGGCAAATTTTGCGAGGCGGAGGCGCGAGGCGCGGCACGGCGCGGCATTTGCGGGGTGCGAGGCGCGGGCGTTTGCGGGGTGCGAGGCGGAGGCGCGAGGCGCTGTGTTTGCGCGAGGCGCGGGCGTTTGCGGGTGGTGCAGGGCGCGACCGGTCGGGCGCGAGGCGCGGGCTTTGTGGGGCGCGGGACGCTTGTGCGATGGGGGTTGTGTAGCGAGGGTTAGTCGCGGTGGGCGCGGGTGGCGGAGTGCTGGGCCCTCGGTTTGAGCACGATCGAGTCCAGGTTGACGTGCGCGGGCCGGCTCACCGCGAAGTCGATGACCTCGGCGACGTCCTGCGCGGTCAGTGGGACGAGGCCGCGATACACGGCGTCGGCCCTGTCGGCGTCGCCGTCGAAGCGGACCAGGGAGAACTCGGTTTCCACCATGCCCGGCAGGATCTCGGTGAACCGCACGGGCCGGCCGAGATACTCGCCGCGCAGGGTTCGGTGCAGCGCCGACTCGGCGTGCTTGGCGGAGGTGTAGCCGGCGCCGCCGTCGTAGACCTCGACCGCGGCGATCGAGGTCACGGTGAGTACGTGGCCGTTGCCGGAGGCGATCAGGGTCGGCAGCAGCGCCTTGGTCACCCGCAGGGTGCCCAACACGTTCGCCTCCCACATCCAGCGCCAGTGCGCCTCGTCCGCGTCCGCGATGGGCTCCGCGCCCTGCGCGCCGCCCGCGTTGTTCACCAGGACCCGAGCGGCCGGGATCGTGGCGGCGAACGCGGTGACCGAGTCGGGGTCGGTGACATCCAGGGACAGCGCGGTGCCGTCGATGTCCTCGGCGATGGCTGCCAGCCGGTCCATCCGGCGCGCGCCGAGGACGACGTGGAAACCGCTCGCGGCGAGCTGCCGGGCGGTGGCTTCGCCGATCCCGGAACTCGCGCCGGTGACTATCGCAGTGGGGCGTTCGTCGTTGGCCACCCGCCAATCCTGCCCTGCGCCGCGCCCGGACCGCACGCGGTCACCGGGAGGGGAGAGCCAGGTCACCGTCTCGGCCGGGCGCCGGCCATGAGTTGCGTCACCCGTGCGACGAGATCGGCTCGGATACCCGAGGTAATCAGGGAAGATGCGCGCCGTCGGCACGGTTGAAGTTATCTGACGGTGACATTGGGGTAACCCCGACAACGAGTATGGGCAGGTGAGGCGTGCACGAGGAGCGGGACGAGCTGACCGGCGGGTCCGGTGTGCGGTTGGCGGTGCGCACCGCGGGAGAGGCTGACGCGCCGCCGATCGTGTTGCTGCACGGCTGGGCGCAGTCCGGGGCGGTCTTCGCGCACCAGTTGGCCTCGCCACTGGCGCGGCGGTTCCGGCTGGTCGCGCCCGACCTGCGTGGACACGGCGCCTCGGCGGCGCCGGCCGACGGTTACGACGACGTGGCCGAATGGGCGGCCGACGTACGTGCGGCACTGGACTACGCGGGCCGGCCCGCGGTGCTGCTGGGCTGGTCCTACGGCGGACTCGTGGTCACCGACTACCTGCGTGAATTCGGCACCGACGGGCTGGCCGGGATCGTGCTGGTCGGCGCGATCACCGAGATCGGGCGCGGCCACCGGGGTGGTCAGGTCGGGCCGGCGATGCGAGGCGCGCTGCCCGACGCGCTGTCGGCGGACCCCGAGGTCGCGGCGGCGGCGCTGCGCTCGTTCGTCACCGGGATGACGCCGCAGACGGGAGTGAAAACGGCACCTGGGACAGCCGCGGGAGGCTCGCGGCCCCGGTTCGCCAGCCGGCCGACCAGCATGACCCAGGCGCTGCTCGACGAGGCGTTGCGGGTGCCTGCGTTCGTCCGGGCGGCGCTGTTTCGTCGCGATGTGGCCAGTGCCGAGGTGTTGGCGGCGGTGGACGTGCCGACGCTGATCGTGCAGGGCCGCGCGGACGCGGTGGTGGAGCAGAGCGCCGCGGCCTTCGCGGCGGAGACCATTCCCGGTGCCCGGCTGCACCTGATGGACGGCGTCGGCCACCTGCCGTTCCTGGAACGCGCCGCCGAGTTCGACGAGCTGCTCGACGGCTTCGCCACGGAATGCTTTGCCGCCCAACGGTTCGCCGCCCGATCTGCCGAGGTCGCCCGACCAGACGAGACCGCCCAATCTGCTGAGCACGCCGGTCAGCACCACGCGGGAGGAGTGCGATGATCGACGAATCCGAGTCGCTGACCGGGAACCACCCGCATCGGCGGCATCGACTCGACCGCAGGGGTGGCCGGGTCGCGGTGCTGTCCCTGCACACCTCGCCACTGGCCCAGCCCGGCACCGGCGATGCTGGCGGGATGAACGTCTACATCGTGCAGACCGCGTTGCGGATGGCCCGGCGCGGCGTCGCGGTGGAGATCTTCACCAGGGCGACCTCCTCGGACCTGCCGCCCACGGTCGAGTTCGCAGACGGGGTACTGGTCCGGCACATCACCGCCGGGCCGTTCGAGGGCCTGGACAAGAACGACCTGCCGGGCACGCTGTGCGCGATGGCCGCCGGAGTCCTGCGGACCGAGGCCGAGCACTCGCCGGGCTACTACGACATGGTGCACTCGCACTACTGGCTTTCCGGCCAGGTCGGCTGGCTGGCCAGGCAGCGCTGGGGGGTGCCGCTGGTGCACACCGCGCACACCCTGGCCAGGGTGAAGAACCTGGCACTGGCCAAGGGGGACACCCCGGAACCGAGGATGCGGGTGATCGGGGAGCAGCAGGTGGTCGACGAGGCCGACCTGCTCATCGCCAACACCGGAGTCGAGGCGCAGCAGCTGCTGCGCCTCTACGCCGCCGAACCCGACCAGGTGCTCACCGTGCCGC
This sequence comes from Candidatus Melainabacteria bacterium, assembly GCA_903970565.1. Classification (GTDB taxonomy): domain Bacteria; phylum Actinomycetota; class Actinomycetes; order Mycobacteriales; family Pseudonocardiaceae; genus CAJCJE01. The sequence goes on from CAJCJE010000844.1 coordinate 4,672, forward strand.
CGGGCGTGGACCTCGATCGCTTCACCCCCGGTGACCGGGGCGCCGCGCGCGCCCGGCTCGGCCTGCCGGAGGATGCGCTGGTCTTCGCCTTCGTCGGCCGGATTCAGCCGTTGAAGGCGCCGGACGTGCTGCTGCGCGCCGCTGCCGAGCTGCTGCGTCGCGAACCGCGGCTGCGGGCTCGGCTGGTGGTCCTGGTCGTCGGCGGTGCCTCCGGCTCCGGCCTCGAACACCCGACCTCGCTGGCCGATCTCGCCGTCGAACTGGGTATCACCGACCAGGTGCGGTTCCTGCCGCCGCAGCGAGGCGAGGACCTGGCCACCGTGTACCGGGCGGCCGACGCGGTCGCGGTGCCCAGCCACAACGAGTCCTTCGGGCTGGTCGCGCTGGAGGCGCAGGCCTGCGGCACCCCGGTGGTCGCGGCCGAGGTGGGGGGCCTGCCGGTCGCGGTCGCGCACCACGAGTCCGGGCTGCTCGTGCCCGGCCACGAGCCGACCCGCTGGGCGTCGGCACTCGCCGAGATCGGCCTGGACGCCCCGTTACGCTCCCGGTTGGCCGCCGGTGCCCTCGCTCATGCCCGCCGGTTCTCCTGGGAGCGCACGACCGACGCATTGCTGGAAGGCTATGCGCGGGCGGCGGTGTCCTTCCGTCGCTCGGTTCGGGAACTGACCGGTGCGGAGGTGTCGGTGTGACGACGGTGCGGGAGATGGACACGCTGATCGCGGGCGCGCTCGACGAGCGTGAACTGGCCTATCAGCGCAAGGCGCCTGGCCGCTTCTTCGTCTCGCTGCCCGGTATCAAGAAACTCCAGACGAACTGCTGGCTGATCGCCGGCCGGCACTCCTTCGTCATCGAGGCGTTCGTCTGCCGCAAACCGGACGAGGCACAGGCCGAGGTCTACGGGTTCCTGTTGCGCCGCAACGCGAAGCTCTACGGCGTGCATTACACCATCGACAAGGTCGGGGACATCTACCTGCTGGGCCGGATCGGCCCCGACCTGATCACCGCCGACGAACTCGACCGCCTGCTCGGCCAGGTGCTGGAAGCGGCAGACGGCGACTTCAACACCTTGCTGGAGATCGGTTTCGCGAGTTCGATCAAACGCGAATGGGACTGGCGGGTCTCTCGGGGCGAGTCCCTGGCCAACCTGGCGGCCTTCCGGCATCTGATCACCGCACCGGAGGGCGAGGGACCGAGCGCGAGTGCCGAGGACGGCAGCTGAGGCCGACCGCGCGCACTTTCCTACCTGCCAAGCCCTTTTCCTGTCTGCCAAGGCTTTGCCGGGTGATGGTTTGTGCCGGTGAGTCTTGATTGTGACCTGAAGCGGCCAACCGGGTGAGCGGTGGCTCCCGTCCAGCCAGCACAACCGAGCGAGAAACGCTCGTCGTCTGGTTCTTCCGGGGAGCAACGAATGCGGCACCATCGTGTTGTCCTGGCGCTCGGCGCCACCATGTTGGTCGGACTGCTGGCCGGCTGTTCGACCGAGGGTGGGAGTTCCGAGGGCGGGAGTTCGGTCAGCTCGGCAGGAGGAGTGGCGGTTGCGAACGCGCCGGCCGAGGCGCCCGGGAGTTCCGGCGCGGCGGGCAACCGGGGAGGTTCCGGGACCTCGGGTTCCGGCGCGGCGGCGGCGTTGCCGTCGGCGAGTACCGGTAGACAGGTGATTCGCACCGCGAACGTCAGTATGACCACGCGAGACGTGCCCGGCACCGCGAGCAGGCTGGAGCA
>CAJCJE010000845.1 GCA_903970565.1 Candidatus Melainabacteria bacterium
CCGCCGTCGCGGCCCCGCCGATGTGAATCCCTGATGGTTATCCATTGAGTCTGGCACCGTCACCCCACCTACTACAGCCCGCTGAACTGCGGAAACACCGCCGGAACCCGGCAGGTCGGGGTAGCAACTCTGAGGTGAATCCCCGTAGGAACCCCCGTTGGAACCCCCGTATGCACTCCCGGCGGCACCCCGCTGACCGGCCGTCTGGGTTCGACGCCCAACCGCGCCACGCTCGCGCACCATGATCATCACCACCGTCCGAGGAGGGCCATCGACAACACGGGATCGTCCCGCTCGACCACGGCGGACGCGGTAGGCTCTTGGCTCGGCGTCAGGCGACGCGGAGTACGCCAAGGGGCGCGTCTGGGTGCGGGACACGTTCTGCCGATCCTCGGCGGGGCCTCGACCAGTAGTCGCGCAGGCCCGGAGCCGACAATCCACCAACTTACGACTATGGCATCCGTTCCTGGCGTTCGTCAACCCCCTGTGCCGCCATGGTGGCTCTGCCGTGGGGTGTGGTCGCCGCTTGGATGTGTGGATGAGGTTCGACGGGTGGCCACATAAGGCCAGTAGCGCACCCCAAGCGACACGACCACACCGGCCCTGACCTGCTGACAATCCCGCCCGGCGGGGCGCGGAACCCGGCAGCTCTGAGTTGGCCAGTGAATGGCCCATGAGTTGCCCGGTGAATGGGCGACTGAATGGCCGGGGTGTCTCCCACGGCGTTCGAGTCGGGTGAAGCCGAGAAGTGCGCGCCCGTGCACGAGGGCGCGGACCGTGGAACCGACCGTCCAGCACGCGGTCAGCGGTCACCGTGCCGAGGTCCATGACATCCGCCCCGGCAACCAGGACCACCAGGCCCTGGAGGGCGGACCCCGGTAGCCCTCTCGGGTGTCGACCGCTGCCAGTGATCATCACCTGCTCCCATCCGGAGGAGCCAGTTGGCCCTCGCACCCCTCAACTCCGAATTTCGGCCCCAAAATCGCCAGCAGTTACAAAACCGTGATTGAACTGTTACGAATGCGTGACTGGTGCCAATGTCGGCCTGGTCCGGTTGCCTTCGGCGCGCGTGATCGAAAGCCCCCTATCGGGGGCGGGAAGTGGGGACGGTGAGAACCTGCCGGATGGTGCGCGTCGGTCGCCCGCCGAGAACGCCTGGTAGTTCAGCGAGTTGGCCAGCATCGGCGACCAAGGTCGCCATCTGGTGGGCGTGGTCGCGTAGGAGATCCAGTGCCAGGGTGAAGTCGCCTGGCCGTTGGCGGCGGCAAAACGAGAACGAGCCGATCAGGCTGATCGACCGGCGGAAGACATCGCGTAGCGGCGTAGGAAGGCAAACGCCGGGGTGGTAGGCGTTCTGGACGACGACGACACCGCCACCGCGCACCAGCCGCAAGGCTAGATCGAGCGGCGTTGAATCGGCCCCGGTTCCCGCGTCCACCACGGCATCGAAGGTTCCGGTCGCCGGCAAGACCGCCGACGGATGGAACGCCACAGGCCATGCCTGAGCCACGGCCTCGCGCGGGGCACGACCGTCACGGTGCACGACCGTGGCCTCCCAGCCTTGCTGGTGGGCGTACAGCGCGGTGAGCAGGCCGACTGCTCCGGCACCGATCACAGCCAATCGCCCTGGTGAGCCGACCAGGTTGCAGCGTAGGCCGTGGATGGCGACCGCAGCCGGATCGGCGAGCGCGGCGTGGAGCGGATCGACGCCGCCCGGCACCGGGTGCGCGTTCTCAGCCGGGATGACCACTTGCTCGGCGAATCCACCGGGCAGATCCCAGCCGAGTCGCCGGAGGTCGCTACACAAGTGGGTGTTCCCCTCGCCGCAGCGTGGGCAGATGCCGCACGGCACGAGCGGGTCGACGGCGACAGCACGGCCGGTCGGGTCAGTGCCGACGATCTCGTGGCCGGGCCGCCACGGCTCCGGAAGGGTGAACCCGTTGGGACGCAACAACTTTGGTACATCGCTGCCGCAGAGGCCGATGTGGCTGACGCGGACGACAGTTTCGCCCTTGTGCGCGTGGGCTGGTTCCACCTCGTGTAGGCCGAGGTCGCCGTTGCGGATCTCCCACGCCTTCATCGTCGCTCCGCGAGGTAGGCGGGTACGCGCTCTACGGCATCGAGGATGGGGCCGCACCAGTCGGAGTCACCGAAGACGAGAGCGTCCGTGGGACCTCGACGGCGGACGGCGACGGCAGCCATCCCTGCCGCGAGCGCCCCATGCAGCTCGTCACCGCCACCGTCCCCGACGTACAGCGTCCGAGGCGCTGGAACGTCCAGCTCGTCGCGGATACGGGCGTAGAGCCGCCGGTCGGGCTTGACGGCACCAGCCGTGCAACTGAACACCGCTGCGTCCACGAGCGCGGCTAACGGGCTCCTCGGCCAGCACGCGGCGATCTCAGCGCTGGCGTCGCTCAGGATGCCGAGCCGCACTCCCCTGCTGTGTAAGGATTTCAGCGCGTAAACGACGGACGGGGCGGGTATAAGACGGGCCTGCCCAACGGCGCGAAGCTCGTCCACGACCAGCCTGACCGCGACATCCGGCCCGTGGACCGCACGGACCAGATGCTCGGCGAGGTCGGGCAGCGTGGGCAGCGTCCCGTCGTGGCGGACTCGCCAGGTATCGCGGAAGTAGCGCTCGACCGTCACTGTGTCGCAGCCGAGCACCGTGCCCAGCCGCCCGGCCGTGTCAGTGCGCTCGCCGGGTGCGGGCGCGGCGACGAGGGTGCCGAACAGGTCGAGCACCACCGCATCCACGGGGTGTCAGGACGCTGGCGCGATGCGGGCGAGCTTGCGGCCGACTTTGAGGTAGAAGTCGCCGGGCTGGCCGTCGAGCTTGTCCTTGATCACGGCGTCCAGTGGCTCGCGGGCCTCGTCGGCGGTGAGCGTCACCTGCTCCTGTCCACCATCGGACTCGACCACCAGGCGCAGGCCGTTCTGCTCGGCGACGCGGCGGACATCGGCGTTGCTCTTGGCGAAGCCCAGGGCTTTGACCGCATCGGTGACCGACTGACCGAGGTCGGTGATGGCGGGCAGGTCTCCGGCCTCGGCGAAGGTGCGCTTGGAGAAGCGGGCCACGAACTCCTCTCGGGCTCGCATCGCCGCATCCACACCGTGAATGGCGGCCGTGACCTCCCCGGCGAGGATCTTCTTCAGGTCCATCGGGTGTAGCGACCCGGCCTTCACGCGCTCAGTGGTGACGGCGAGTTCGGGGTCCAGCCACTCCGACAGCGCCCGGAAGTACTGCTCCACAAGGCGGTCGGGCACGGACATGATCTTGCCGAAGATCTCGCCCGCCGAGGCGGTGAGCGGCACGTAGTTGCCCTTGGACTTGCTCATCTTGGCCCCGGTACCGTCCGTGCCCTCGATGAGGGAGGTGGCGACCACCAGCTCCGGTGTCTGCCCGCAGATGTCCATGACCTTGCGGCACATCTGCATGTTGAGGAACTGGTCGATGCCGCCGACCTCCAGGTCGCAGCGGGTCTCCACCGAGTCCAGCGCCATCACGACCGAGTACATCAGCTCGGCCAGTGACAGGCCCTGCCCGGCGTCCAGGCGCTTGCGGAAGTCTTCGCGTTGCAGCGGCATGGATACCGGGATCTGCGCGGTGATCTCGATGATCTGCGGCAGCGTGATCTGTCGCAGCCAGTCACCGTTGTGCCGGAACTGGGCGCGCTCGAAGTCGAAGAACGGGGTGACCTGTTCGCGGTAGGTGGCGAGGTTGCGGGCGATGTCCTCGTCGGTCAGCGCCGGGCGATCATCGGAGCGGCCGGACGGGTCGCCGATCTTGGCGGTCATGTCTCCGACGATGAACACGACCTGGTGGCCCATCCGTTGGAAACGGCTGAGGATGAGCATCGGCACCGTGTGTCCCAGGTGCACCTCGTGCCCGGTGGGGTCAATGCCGAACTTGGCGATGAACCGGCGGCCCTTTTCCTCGGCCGCGATGATCCGCTGGGCCAGCGCGTCGGCGGAGGGCTGAAGCTCCTGGGACCGGGCCGCGATCAGAGCGGCCTGCGCGGCCGGGGGCAGGTCCGACAGGTCCAGACTGCGGCGGTCTGTGGTCTCGGCCAGCAAGTCGCGCACGGTGGCATCGGCCGCAAGGTCCGCATCCTTGAGCAGGGCGGTGGCGCGGTCAACGGACTGGCTCAGTCGGGTCATCGAATGCACTCCTGGGAACGTGGATGTCCTCTTATGCTATCGGGCCGTGGCGAGCCGATTCCTCCTGGTCAACGTGGCCAGAGGCTGATCAGCTCAATCACGTAGTCGGCGAACTCGACTACCGCGCGCCGCCAAGCCGGACCGCCATCCATGCAGTGTTTATGCAGGTCGAGCAGGGTGTCGGCGTCGTAGCGAGGCAACTGGCACATGAGCTGATAGGTGGCCGACTCCTCGGGGATGGACGGCTCAGCGGCGAGCAAGCGGTGCACGTCCTTCGGCGGCGTGGTCACGTCGAGAGCCGAGCCGGGGATGCTCTTGGAGAACTTGGGGTGGCCGCCGAAGCCTCTGACCATGCGCGTGTACGCGGCCGTCAGCACGAAGTCCGACCGAAGCGGTACGTGCTCGTCCATGCGGCCACGCGCCTGCTGGGCGAAGCGGACATACCGATGTTCGTCCACGCCCAGCATGACCAGTACGGCGTCGTAGTCCTGGCCCAGCGTGAGGAAGTCGGCGGCCATGAGCGACAGGGACAGGGCGCGACGGAAGGTCATGGTCGGATCAACCAGGCCCCGGTCGACGTAGTAGCCGTGGTTGTCTTCCTCGGCGGCGTCGAAGTCGGTCTGCTCGACGTAGCGGCCGAGCAGGTACATCGCCTCCAGAGCGGGCAGATAGCCCTCCTGGGATCGTACGATCCCAGCCTCGGCGTCGAAGCCCAGACGCAGGCTGTACTCGCGGAACCGCTCGGCCAACTCCCGCACCTCGGTGTAGGGCTTGGCCTTGCCGTTGTAGGCGTCCAGGTCGCCGAGCACGATCTGGCAGCGCTCACCTCCGCGCTGGAGTTCGATCATCTTGAGAATGTGGGACACCGTGGCCAGGTGCGGCGGGCCGGACATGCCGAAGCCAGTGGTGACGATCCGCCGCTCCAGTGCTGCGCGGAGGTACTGCTCGCCGTGGTGGTGGCACAGATAGCGGGCGTTAAGGGAATCGGAGTCCAGCCCGGCCAAGGTGAAGTCGAACCGTTGCAGGTCGAACGAGGTGTAGCCGAACTCGGCCAGCACCTGGCGGTAGTAGGACTCGGAGAACAGCACGGCGCTCACGCGGGTCGTCCCTTCTGCGCGGTGTCGAGTGCCGCCTGACCGCGTTGGCGGCGGGCGTCGTCACGGTGCCCGGCGGCACGGTGCCGGTAGTCCGCGGCCAGGTCGTCGAGCTGGCCGAGGGACGC
>CAJCJE010000846.1 GCA_903970565.1 Candidatus Melainabacteria bacterium
ACGCCGAAACGGCTGCCGAACGTCTGTGCGTCTGGCGTTGCGACTGGCTTGCGGCTGGCCACCGAACCTGCCCCTCTTTGAGCGGATACTGCCCTCACCCAGTTGTGCGAACTACCGCGCCCACGCTACCCGGAAAACGGGCGAGTCAGGCAGTGACGCAGCCGGTGTACTCCGATCGCGCTAGGCACCTGCGTCCGTCTCATCGGTTGTCCTGAGTAGATCGTGGACATCGGCATCGCGGCCAAGTAGCGTCCGAGATCATCAGGGTTGGCGACGTGGCCAGGCCCACGATTCACGTGGCCCGCGCCACGACCCCGCCTGCCCACCGAGCCAGTCGACGCCGACTTTTGGGTGCCAGGAGGTGGGTCATCGTGAACCCGTGGATGATCGTCGTGTGGGAGTTGCTCGGCACTGCGGTGCTGATCCTGCTCGGTGCCGGTGTGGTTGCCAACAACGTGCTGCGCAAGACGTATGGCAACAACGGCGGCATCCTGTTCATCACCTTCGGCTGGGCTTTCGCCGTGTTCGCCGGAGCGAGCATCGCCGACAAGACCGGCGCGAACCTCAACCCCGCAGTGACCTTCGGCCTGGCCATCGCGAAGAAACTGGCCTGGAGCAAGGTCCCCTACTACCTGCTCGGCGAGATGGCCGGCGCGATCATCGGCGCCATTCTGTGTTGGGCCGTGTACAAGTTGCAGTTCGACGAGCACGACGAGCCGGAGAACACGCTCGGCATCTTCTCCACCATCCCGAACATTCCGAACAAGTTCTGGAACCTGGTCACCGAGATCATCGGCACCTTCGTACTGGTGTTCTGGATCTTGGAGAGCCCTTCCGCGAAGGCGGTCACCCACGGGGTGCCGACCTTCGGCAACTCCGCGCTCGGCTACGCCGGCGTGGCCTTCGTGGTGCTGGTGATCGGCATCTCGCTGGGTGGCCCGACCGGCTACGCCATCAACCCGGCGCGTGACCTCGGCCCCCGGATCGCCTATGCGTTCATCCTGCCGATCAAGGGCAAGGGCAGCGCACAGTGGGGCTATGCGTGGGTGCCGGTCGTCGGACCGCTGGTCGGAGCCGGCCTGGCCGCGTTGTTGACGCTCGCCCTGGGCTCCTGACCAGAGTTCGCGTTGTCGTCCTGACCAGAAACCGCAAGAGTATGCGGTGCCGCGAGCGCCGTGTGAGCAGCATCAGCAGTGCGAGAAGGGAGCTTCCGCGATGACCGAATACGTCGCCGCGATCGACCAGGGCACCACCTCCACCCGGTGCATGGTCTTCGACCACTCCGGGCACGTGGTTTCGGTCGACCAGACCGAACACGAGCAGATCTTCCCCAAGGCTGGCTGGGTCGAGCACGACGGCGAGGAGATCTGGCGCAACACCCGTCAGGTCGCGGCCGGCGCGCTGGCCAAGGCCGACCTCAAGGCCAGCGAGATCGTCGCCGTCGGCATCACCAACCAGCGGGAGACCGCGCTGGTGTGGGACCGCAAGACCGGGAAACCGGTCTACAACGCCATTGTCTGGCAGGACACCCGCACCGACCGGATCTGCACGGAACTCGGCGCGCTCGGCGACGGACAGGAGCGTTACCGGGCCAGGACCGGTCTTCCGCTGGCCACGTACTTCTCCGGCCCCAAGGTCCGCTGGATACTGGACAATGTGGACGGTGCACGGGAGCGGGCCGAGGCCGGCGACCTGATGTTCGGCAACATGGACACCTGGTTGCTGTGGAACATGACCGGTGGCCCGGACGGCGGCGTGCACGTGACCGACCCGACGAACGCCTCCCGCACCCTGCTGATGAACCTGGAAACGCTGACCTGGGACGAGGACATCGCCGAGGAGATGCGCATCCCGGTGGGCATGTTGCCGGAGATCCGCTCCTCCTCGGAGGAGTATGGCAAGGTCCGGGAGCGCGGCGCACTGGCCGGGGTGCCCATCGCCGGCATCCTCGGCGACCAGCAGGCCGCCACCTTCGGCCAGGCCTGCCTGTCCCCCGGCGAGGCCAAGAACACCTACGGCACCGGCAACTTCGTGCTGCTCAACACCGGCACCGAGCGGGTGCTCAGCGAGAACGGCCTGCTCACCACGGTCTGTTACAAGATCGGCTCGAACGACACGGTGTACGCGCTGGAGGGTTCCATCGCGGTCACCGGCTCGCTGGTGCAGTGGCTGCGGGACAACCTCGGCATGATCTCCACCGCGGCGGAGATCGAACAGCACGCGCGCACCGTCGAGGACAACGGCGGCTGCTACTTCGTGCCGGCCTTCTCCGGGCTGTTCGCCCCGTACTGGCGGTCCGACGCGCGCGGCGCGATCGTCGGCCTCACCCGGTACGTCAACAAGGGACACCTGGCCAGGGCCGTGCTGGAGGCGACCGCGTTCCAGTCCCGCGAGGTCATCGAGGCGATGAACGCCGACTCCGGGGTGCCCCTGACCTCGTTGAAGGTCGACGGTGGCATGACCGGTAACGAGCTGCTCATGCAGTTCCAGGCCGACATCCTGGACGTGCCGGTGATCCGGCCCGTCGTCGCGGAGACCACCGCGCTGGGCGCCGCCTACGCGGCCGGTCTGGCCACCGGATTCTGGAGCGGCGAGGACGACATCCGCGCGAACTGGGCCAAGGACAAGCAGTGGGAACCGGCGATGGACCCGGCTATCAGGGACCGGGAGTACCGCAACTGGCGCAAGGCCGTCACCAAGACCTTCGACTGGGTCGAATCGGACGACTGAAGCCCAGCGCACATCGACACACGTCCGATCAACGTGTCGTGTGCCTGATCCTCATGCGCTCGTGATCCTCCTACGCTCGCGCTGACAGGCCTGAGCGCATGAGGACCGGTCGAGCCGGCTCGACCTGACAGGGACCTGGGTGGCGGTGGTCGCGCGCGACAGCGTGCTGGCCGGCCCTCAAGCCAGGTTCCTGAGTTATGCGGATTCGGCTTTGTGGGCGGCCCCTGGGGCGAGTCCGGGGCCGACTCTGGGCCGACTCTGGGCCGGTCTGGTTGCGTGTCCGGCTCTGGAGCCGGGCTCAGGTCAAGGCCGGACTCGTCCGGTCAGATCAGGCCGTGTTCGACCGCGACCGCTTCGATCTGCGCCAGGGTGCCGGACATGATCAGCCGGACGTGCTCGGTGATCAGCCCGATCGGCCAGTTCCACCAGGCAGCGCGCAGCAGCCGGTCGATGTCCTCCTCGGCGAAGCGGCGCCGGATCGGTCTGGCCGGGTTGCCCCCGACGATCGTGTAGGGCGGCACGTCCGAGGTGACCACCGACCGGGTCGCGACGATGGCCCGTCGCCGATGGTAATACCCGGCATGATCAGCTGATCAGCCGCTCGGGGCCGTAGCCGTAGAGCACGTTGCGCCGCTGGAACTCGGTGGCGTGGTCCGGATCGTCGTAGTAGGTGAACTCGCCGACCTCGATCTTGGGCTCGGTGATCAGCGGCCGCAACAGCACCACCCGCTCCTGACCGGGCAACGGATACAGGACGGTCGGATCAGGAAGGTCGGTCGAGATCGGCACAGGCCCTCCTCGTTCTCATGGTTGGCACGGCTCCGCCGACAACCGTGAACGTCCAACCATTGGCCGCCAAGACAACTGGATGTCTTGGCGGCCGGCACGGTAGCAAGGAGTTCCGGCTCGGCAACGTCGGTTTTGCCCGCGTCCGGCAGGAGGTCGGTTGGCCGGGCGGAGGTCGGTGCAGGTCGGGCTGGTGGGTTCAGTCCAGGTCGTCGTGCCGCATGAGCTGGCGACCGGCCTCGGTGATCGACCCGGACAGCGACGGATACACCGAGAAGGTCAACGCCAGGTGCTCGACGGTCAACTGGTTCTGCACGGCCAGCGCGATGGGCAGGATCAGTTCGCTCGCGTTGGGCGAGACCACCACGCCACCGATCACCACACCGGTCGCCGGGCGGCAGAACAGCTTGACGAAGCCGCGGTGCAGACCCTCCATCTTGGCCCGCGCGTTGGTCGCCAACGGCAGCATGACCGTCCGCGCGGGCACCTCGCCGGTGTCGATCGCGCGCTGGCTGATGCCGACGTTGGCGATTTCCGGGTGGGTGAACACGTTGGCCGCGACCGTCTTGAGCTTGATCGGGGTGACCCCCTCGCCGAGCGCGTGCCACATCGCGATCCGGCCCTGCATCTGTGCCACCGAAGCGAGCATCAGCACCCCGGTGCAGTCGCCGGCCGCGTAGATGCCGGACACGCTGGTCCGGGAGACCCGGTCGACCGAGATGAACCCGCCGGGGCCGGGCTCGATGCCGACGCTCTCCAGCCCGATGTCCTGCGTGTTGGGTACCGAGCCGACGGTCATCAGGGCGTGGCTGGCCTCGATCTGCCGGCCGTCCTGAAGGTGCACGACAACACCGTCGGCGACTCTTTCCACCCGCTCGGCCCGCGCGTGTTTGACCAGCGTCAGACCGCGTTCGTCGAACACGTCCTCCAGCACGGCCGCAGCGTCCGCGTCCTCGTGCGGCAGCACTCGGTCCCGGCTGGACACCAGGGTCACCTCGACACCCATCTCGGTGTAGGCGGAGGCGAACTCCGCGCCGGTCACCCCCGACCCGATCACCACCAGGTGCTCGGGGAGTTCGGGCAGGTCGTAGATCTCCCGCCAGGTCAGGATGCGCTCACCGTCCGGTTCGGAACCGGGCAGCACGCGGGGAGTCGCGCCGGTGGCGATCAGGACCGCGTCGGCTTCGAGGGTCCGCTGCTCGCCCTCGGCGCTGGTCACGGTGACCCGGTGCCGAGCGAGGCCGGGGACGTCGTCGGTCAACCGAGCGGTGCCGGTGATCAGCTTCACACCTTCCCGCTGCACCCGTTCGCGTACGTCGGCGGACTGGGCGAGGGCGAGCCCCTTCACCCTGCCGTGCACCGTCGGCACGTCGACCTCGGCCTGCGAGGTGCCGGTGCGAATGCCCAACTCGTCGGCGGCACGAAACGCCGAACGCGCACCCGCGGACGCGATGAACGTCTTGGACGGGACGCAGTCGTAGAGCACGCAGGCGCCGCCGAGTCCGGCCGGCTCCGCGACCGTCACTTCGGCGCCGTGCTGGGCGGCGACCAGGGCCGCCTCGTACCCGGCGGGGCCACCCCCCATGATGACGATACGCGTCACGAAGCCTCCTCCTGGCTGTGCTGGCTGTGGTGTCGGTAGGTCGTCAACCACGGTGTTGCTGGTTCGGCTCGCTGGGGCGGGTCGTCCGCGACAGCGATTCCGATGGTGATCCCGGCAGCGATCCCAGCTGCCCGATATCGGTCCGGATCGGCCGATACCGACGCCGATCGCGCTGCCACCGTACGCGGCGGGGATGTCCGATGTTCACCGGACAGGCTGGTTGGGGCGCGTGTTGCACCGAGTGATCCGACTAGTCGCTAGGCTGTCGGTCGTGCCGCTATACGCCGCGTACGGATCCAACATGGACCCGGCCCAGATGATGCAGCGAGCCCCGCACTCGCCGATGGCGGGAAGCGGTTGGCTCGTCGGCTGGCGACTGACCTTCGGGGCAGAGGACCTGACCTGGGAAGGCGCGCTGGCGACCATCGTCGAGGACCCGGATTCACAGGTGTTCGCGGTGCTCTACGACGTGCTGCCCGAGGACGAGCCCACCATGGACAGTTGGGAGGGTTCCGAACTCGGCCTGTACAAGAAGATCAGATTGCGCGTGCAGACGATGGAGGGCGGAGTGCTCGCCTGGCTGTACGTGCTCGACGCCTACGAGGGTGGCCTGCCCTCGGCCCGCTACCTCGGCGTGATGGCCGACGCGGCGGAAGCCGCCGGTGCCCCCGCCGACTACGTCGCCGACCTCCGCGCCCGTCCCTGCGGCGGAATCGGCCCCTGAACTGGCCCAGGCCATTCGTGTCCGGCGCGGCGTCGGTGTTCGGCGTCGGTGTTCCAGCCCTGCGCCTCGGCTCAGGCGGCTAGTTGGCGGTGGGCTAAGGCCTCCCTGAGTTGAGTCGACAGCGTGGACGGGTCGAGCAGGTCAGTGGCGTGGGCGTGGAACACCAGCCAGCCGCGTCGTCTCAGATCGGCGTCGATCGCCGGGTCCGGGCTGGCCCCGGTGTCGTATTCGACCGCGATGCGCTGCTCCGGCCAGGCGAAGTCGAGCCGGTGCACGGTCTGGCCGGTGGGGTCGCGAACGGGGTGCTGGCAGCGGGGTCTGGGCAGCCCGGCCTCCACCATGACCAGCAGCGCGGCACTCTGGGCCGGCGATTCGGGCAGCCCAGTGGCCAGTTGGAGCAGGTCGGTGGCCTGTCGGGTGCCGCGCTGGTCGGGGTCATCGGTCAGGAGCCCGGCAACCTCGTCGCGGAAGTCAACGCGGGTGGACTCCGGCAGGCTGCGAAGGATCTCGTCGGCGCAGGCCAGCGCGCCGCGACGGGAAGCCACGCAGAGCACGTCGGCCAGCAGTGGCGCCAGGCGCAGCAGGCGCAGGCCGTCCCGATGCACGACGTGGGACTCCTCGATCGGACCCTGGTGGACGATCATGCCGGCCCTGGATCTGACCCGGCGCAGGTACGGCACCCGGACGTGCACCGGATAGCTGCTGATCGCGGTGTAGCCGTGCAGGGCGGCCGCCGTCGACCGAATCAGGACGCTGTCGGGACCGGCCAGTAAGGTCGCGGCGGCGGCACGGGTGCGGAGGTCGTCCTGGCGGTCAGCGACGAGCAGGACGCCTCGGCCGAAGCCGACGAGTTGGCCGTTGTCCACGGCGGTGCGCAGGCCGTGGTCGCCGAGTGCGGCGCGGGCCTGTCGGTAGGTGTAGGCGCCGTGCAGGCCGCCGGAGATGTGGTCCATGTCGACCAGCGTGCTGGGCGTGAACGGCACGCACCAGCGGCAGTTGTCAGACTGTGGACAACTCTGCGACCTGTGGACAACTCGAGATGTCGAGTTGACGCGAGGGTGTCGGCGTGTCGTCCGTTCCGGGATAGGGGAACCCCCGAAATTCAATTCTACTCGGTGTTGATCTTTGTTGGGCGGGTTTGTCGGTGACTTGATTCGCGTGTCGTCTGTTCCGGGAGGCGACGGACGAACCGGGAAGGTCGGTCGCCACGACACAAACGCTGGCCGAGGATGCTGACCGGCCGAGAGGGGCCGGTCAGCGGGACGCGGAGGCGGAGGCGGAGGTCGGGATCAGGTGAACGAGGCCAGGGCGGCGTGCGTGAACACTCGGACGGCGACCGGGAGGGCACGTTCGTCGGCGACGAACGTGGGGCGGTGGATGTCGACGATCGGGCCGTCGCCGGGCCAGACGCCGAGTCGGGCGTAGGAGCCGGGCACGTGTTCGAGGTACCAGCCGAAGTCGTCGCCGCCGGAGGACTGCGGCGCGCTGACCAGCGCGCCGTCCCCGAGCGCTGCCTTGGTGGCGCTCTGTAGCAGTTCGGTGGTCTCCTCGTCGTTGACGACGGGGGCGACGCCGCGTCGGTGTTGCAGGTCGTAGCCGACGCCGGTAGGCCCCAGCAGCGAGCTGACCAGGTCGACGACCAGCGGTTCCAGCGCGGCCCAGGTGTCCCGGTCGCCGGTTCGGAGGGTGCCGCGCAACATGCCGTCCTGCGGGACCGCGTTGGCGGCCTCCCCGGCGTGCACGGCGCCCCACACCAGCACCGTGCCCGACCTCGGATCGACCCGGCGGGAGAGCAGGGTCGGCAGGCCGGTGATCACGGTGCCGAGGGCGTGGACGAGGTCGGCGGTCAGGTGCGGACGGGAGGTGTGGCCGCCGGGCGAAGTCAGCCGCAGCTCCAGCATGTCCGCGGCGGCGGTGATGGGGCCGACCCTGGTGCCGACCCGGCCGACCTGGATCTGCGGGTTGCAGTGCAGCGCGAAGATGCGATCGACGCCGTCGAGTCCGCCGGCCTCGATCACGTCCAGCGCGCCACCGGGCATGACCTCCTCGGCGGGCTGGAAGATCAGCCGGACCCGGCCGGGCAGGGCCGGGGCGCCGGCCAGGGCGAGTCCGGCGCCGAGCAGGGCGGCGGTGTGCATGTCGTGACCGCAGGCGTGGCTGACCCCCTCCACGGTGGACCGGAAGTCCAGACCGACGGCCTCGGTCACCGGCAGGGCGTCGATGTCGGCGCGCAGCGCGACGCAGGGCCGGCCGGTGCCGATATCGCAGATCAGCCCGGTACCACCAGGGAGGACGCGGGGCGCCAGGCCGGCCGAGGAGAGAATCCGGGCAATCAGTTCAGTGGTGCCGAACTCCTGACGGGACAGTTCCGGGTTCGCGTGGATGTGCCGGCGCCAGGCCAGCAGGTCGGCGAGGTTGCTGCCGAGCCAGCCATCCAACCAGGACGGTCCGCGACCGGCACCGAAATCGTGCACGGGGGCCATACTGACCCCGGTTTCGGTGAGCAGCACCTCGCGCTCCCGTAGGTCCTTGGCTCCTGGGGAGCGATCACGGGAGTCAACCACAGTCACGCTGTTCCTCCTCGTCGACGCCACGGCCGCCCCTCATCCGGGTGTCCTGTGCGAAACGAACAAGCCAGCCACGCCAGGTGATTCGAATGGGCAGGCTGGCTGGCTTGGTCCCAAGCACCGGGTACCCATTCGATTTCATCTTGCACGATGCATGAAACGCGAATGCCGACCCCGGTCGGTTGCGAGATCGCCGGTCGGGTCACTGCGTTGAGCGGTGCGCGAGGATTCTGCCCAACGGTACGGAACAGAAAGGATGAAACGGCGCTGGTGGGCGGTTCCGGCGGGAGTTGACCCGCTGGCGCGCTAGGAGTTCTTCAGTCGCCTGTTGTGCCGGTTGCGCAGCCGCCGACCGAAGTAGACGATTACCAGGAGTATCACCGCGGCTACGCCAACGGCGACTTTGTGCTTGGTGGTCGACGTGTCGGCGTTGGCGACCTGCTGGTTGAAGTTCGGCGCCGGGGCGGTGGTCGTCGGGTCGGCCTGACTACGAGGGGCTACTACCACCTCACGAACGGGTGACCTTGAGTCCAGTGCGGCAGACGGTAGCTGCCGCGCGGTGACCGGGCCCGGTGCGCCGGCGACCAGGGTTGCCGCCGCGGCCGGGCCGGCGAACAGGCCGAGGGCCACGAGGGCGAACAACGCCGCGACACATGGCCCAAACGCCTTGCGCAGGTGCGCCACGTACGTCTCCCTCACCGATCCGTTGCCACGCCGAAAAACCGATCCACTTATCACTCAGTGTGCACCAGATACCCGATCGCGGTAACTCAAACTGTCGATATGAGGATAGTGATCTGAACGCTCCGCGAGCAAGATCGGCTGAATGCTGACAATTTTACCCGCGATGGCCAACACCAACGTGTCACGCGGGTGTGGCCAAGGCGGGCAGCCGGAGCGGCCGGGCAGGTCAGCGGTGTTGGGTGAAGGCGGCCAGGATGCGGCCGGCAGCCAGGGTCGCGGTCAGTTCGCCGGCTCGCAGTTTCGCCTCGATCTCCGGCACGACGGCCCGCACGGCCGGGGCGGCGTGCAGGTCGGCCAGGAGGGTGTCGCGGACCATCGACCAGGCCCAGTCGACCTGTTGCCGGCTGCGTTTGGCGTCGAACTCGCCGGCCGCGCGCAGGGCCTCGCCATGTGCCCGGATCTTCGCCCAGACCTCGTCGAGTCCGGTTCCGGACAGGCCGCTACAGGTCAGCACGGGGGTGCGCCAGGAGGAGGAGTCGGCGGCGGGCAGCATCCGCAGCGCGCCGGCCAGCTCGCGGGCGGCCCGGCCGGCTTCGCGTTCGTGGTCGCCGTCGGCCTTGTTGACCGCGATCACGTCGGCGATCTCCAGGACGCCCTTCTTGATTCCCTGTAGCGCGTCCCCGGTGCGGGCCAGGGTGAGGAACAGGAAGCTGTCGACCATGTTGGCCACCGCGACCTCGGACTGGCCGACGCCGACGGTCTCGACCAGCACGATGTCGTAGCCGGCGGCCTCCATCAGCACGATGGTCTCCCTGGTCGCCCTGGCCACCCCGCCGAGGGTGCCGGAGGTCGGGGAGGGCCGGACGAACGCGGCCGGGTCGACGGCGAGGCGGTTCATCCTGGTCTTGTCGCCGAGGATGCTGCCGCCGGTCCTGGTGGAGGACGGATCGACGGCCAGCACGGCGACCCTGTGGCCGGCCTCCGTGAGGTTCGATCCGAGGGCGTCGATGGTGGTGGACTTGCCGACGCCGGGCACG
>CAJCJE010000847.1 GCA_903970565.1 Candidatus Melainabacteria bacterium
ACGCAGCAGGCGTGAGGGGGAGGGCTTACTTGACGGCGAAGGCGCCGAACGCGCGGACTTTCAGGTCCAGTGTGGTGCGTTTGGTCAGGGTCTTCAGGGCGCGAGCATCAGCAGCCTTCACGCCCAACGGGTCCTCGCCGACCCGGACTGGGGAGAAGTGGTCCAGGTATTCGGTGACGGCTTGGTAGCCGGCCCACCGGGTTCCCCGGATCTGTTCGTTGGTCTCCGAGCCGGTGAACAGCTGCCGCAGCTGGTAGATCTTGTTGTCGTACGCTTCGTGCGCACGAGCCGACGTGGCGGATTTCCGCTCCGGCATCAGGCGGCGGACCTTGTTGACGAAGTCGACTTCCCGCAAGGTCTCGTTGATCATCTTGTCGGCCTCGGCCTGGAAGTTCTCCAGATAGGTGAACGTCATCCGCAGCGCGGCCCGGACATCCTCGATCGTGTCCCGCGCGGAGCTGGTGTGGCGGATCTTGTGCGACGCGTCCGCCACGGCGATCGCGGCAGCCTGGGTGTTCGCGCATACGATCCGCACTGGGGTCACGATCAGGTTGAGCGCCTTGCTGCCGTCGTGGGAACTCAGGGCGGCGATGTAGGTCTCGACCCGGTCGACACCGCCGACCTCGATGTGGTCGGGCAGTTTCATCGTGACGAACACCTCGCGGCCGTGACGGAGCGACCCGGCGGTTTCGAAGTGTGCGCCGGACTCGTCGACCAGGGTGTTGAGCAGGTCGCAGGTTTCCTCGTTCTGGATCGGCTCGTACCAGTCACCGACAATGCCGAGCACGTCCGGCTTCTTCGTCACCGGGTTCGTCCGCACCGAGGCGAACTGGCCGGGGATCTCGATAGCCTCGGTGCTCCCATCCACCGTGGTGAACAGCGGGGTCTTGCGGACGTTCCAGCCACCCAACTGGGCGGCGGTCATCGCTTCCTCGGCGGTGAAGGTGTGATCCAGCACGGTGCCCAGCCGGTGCCAGGCATCCTCTCGTGCGGACACGAAGGCGGCGGTGCCATCGGCGAACTCTTCGATCTCGTGTGCCATCGGGAAAATCCTCTCCACGCTCTCGGCGTCTCCCGCTCGGTGCGGGGTGTCGAGGTGGACGGTATGAAGGGCCTCAACACGGCACAACCAGGACCGAAGAAAAACCTGAAATCCCTTGCCCCACAGAGCAAAATGGGTCCGAACGGGGCCACGATGCGTGCGTCATGATGGCTCTGTTTGACGCCAGCATCCACGTATCAGGCCGCCACGGCGGCGAGCAACCCTGCGGGTGGTGGCGATGTCGGCCACCCCCAACACATCCACACCGTCCATCCACATCGGACCACACGGGTTCCCGCCCTGGACGCACACCCTGGCCGAGCCGATCTTGCAGTGGCAACTGGAGTACCTGTGCCAGCCCGACGGGCCACATGCCGGTGAGCCGTGGCGGCTGACGCGCGAACAGCTGCGGTTCGTCTGCTGGTGGTACGCCATCACCGACGACGGCCGCTTCACCTACCGCCGGGCCGTGCTGCGCCGGATGAAGGGCTGGGGCAAAGACCCCCTCGCCGCCGCGCTGGCCGCCACCGAGTTCTGCGGGCCGTGCCGCTTCGGGGGCCGCGACGCCGACGGTATGCCGGTCGCGGTTCCGCACTCGGCGCCGTGGGTGCAGGTCGCGGCCGTGTCGATGGACCAAACCCGCAACACGATGACCCTGTTTCCGGGGATGTTCAGCCAGCAGGCGATCGACGAGTACGGCATCGACCTCGGCAAGACGATCATCTACTCCCGTGGCGGTGGCCGGATCGAGGCCGTCACCGCGTCACCGCGGGCATTGGAAGGCGGCCGGCCCTCGTACGTCATCCTCAACGAGACCCACCACTGGGGGCCGAGCAACGAGGGCACCGAGATGGCCCGCGCCATCGCCCGCAACCTGGCCAAATCCCGCGACGGGTCGGCCCGGTCGCTGGCCATCACCAACGCCCACAACCCCGGCGAAGGCTCGGTCGCTGAATCGGACTGGGAAGCCTGGCAGGCCATCCAAGCCGGCACGTCCCGTGCAACCGGCTACCTCTACGACTCCCTCGAAGCCCCCGCCGACACCCAACTCGCCGACCGCGACTCCCTACGACACGGCCTGGTGGTCGCGCGGGGCGATAGTGACTGGTTGGATGTCGACCGGCTGATCGAGGAGATCTACGACCCGTCGACTCCGCCGAGCATGTCGCGGCGCTTCTACCTCAACCAGCTCACCGCCGGGGAGGACGCGTGGCTGGCGCCGCACGAGTGGCAAGCCTGCGCGCGGACCGGCACGCTGTATGACGGCGACGCGGTCACCCTCGGGTTCGACGGCGCGGTCCGCGATGACTCCACCGCCCTGGTCGCCTGCTGCGTGGAGTCCGGGCACCTCGCCTTACTGGGATGTTGGGAGAAGCCGGAGATCCGGCCCGAGGACTGGCAGGTCGACCGAGAAACCGTGGACGCAGCCGTCGCACAGGCATTCGGTCGGTTCACGGTGGTGGGGTTCTTCGCCGACCCGGCCCACTGGCAGGACTACCTCGACCGGTGGACCCGCGAGTTCGGCGACCGACTCCCGGTGAAGGCCACCCAGAACCGGCCGATCGAATGGTGGACCAACCGGCCCCGCGTGATGGTCGAGGCCCTGGCCCGCTTCCATGACGCGGTCGTCGAGCACCGCCTGTCCCACGACGGCGACCCGACCCTGACCCGCCACGTCCTCAACGCGCGCCGTCGCGCCGGCCGCACAGGTGTGACGATCAGCAAGGAACATCCCACCTCGAACCGGAAGATCGACGGAGCGATGGCCGCCGTGCTCGCCTACGAAGCCCGCGCCGACGCCATCGCCGCCGGCGTCCTCACCACCAAGCAGGCATCGAAACGCCTCTACCGGTTCTAACCACGGTCGGGGGTCGGCGTGCTCGGTACCGCATCCGTGCCGAACTCGCCGGACTGGTGGCTGCTGCGCCTGGGTGCCCGGCTGGC
>CAJCJE010000848.1 GCA_903970565.1 Candidatus Melainabacteria bacterium
CGTAGACCTCGTGACCGCGCCTGGTCAGCTCGTGCGCGCCGGCCGGGGTCAGCGCGACCCGGAACTCGTTGTTCTTGATCTCACGGGGAACGGCGATCTTCACCGGGAAGCTCCTTCCGGTCGGCAAGCGAGTGACTGTTGCCACCGAGCAAGTGACTGTTGGCACTAACGGTGCGGCCTGCCGGCGCCGATGTCATCGTCGCAAGCGCACTATCACTCGGTCGAGTGCTTGTTCTCCCAGCACAATCACGCCGACGCGGTCAGACCCAGCGCAGCGACACCAACTGGATCAGCAGCGCCAGCCGAATGTCCGGGTCATCCAGGTCGATACCGGCCAGTTCGCTGATCCGGCGCATTCGATACCGCAGGGTATTGGGATGGATGCGCAGCGCCCGCCCGGCCGCCCTCGGATCGCCGGGATGGCGCAGCCATTCGTACAGGGTGCCCAGATAGTCGCTGTTGTTCGCCTCGTCCTGCTCCCGCAGCGCCGGCAGCGGCCCCGGCTCGGCCACCCCGGCCGCCGCCGCCGCGTTGGCCGCCCGGTGCAGCGCGATCACTGCCCAGGCCTGCGGATAGTCCGCGACCCGCCCGGCGACCAGGCCGGCCCGCAGCAGTCCGAGGGTTTCCTGCGCCTGCGCGCGGGACTGCGACAGCTCCGCGATCGGCATCGGTGCCCCGGCCGCCACCAACAGCTGCTCGGTGTCCATATCGGACAGCGCGTCGCGCAGCGTCGCCCAGCCACCGGCTCCCGGCTCGTCCGGAACCACCGCGTACAGCAGGCGATTCAGCTCCGCGACCGCGGGCCGCCGGCCCACCCCGGCCGTCAGCCGCTCCCACAGCGCCAGGCGCAACCCCTCCGCGCCGAGTTCGTCCTCGCCGCCCTTGCCTTTCGTGGTCGGCTTGCCGACCGTGTCGATGGCCACCACCCGATGCGGCACGTCGGTGAGTCCGAGTTCGGCGGCGGCCACCCGAATACTGCCGCGCCCCTCCAACAGCGCGCGCACCTGCTCGGTGGAATGCCGCCGCTGCGCGTTCACCGCCGCCCGTCGCCGCAACAGGTGCAGCGCGACCACCGAACCGGCGTCCGCGAACGCCGCGGCCCGCGCCTCCGGCACCCGATCGGTGACCACCGCCCACATCGACCCGAGCAGTTCGCCGCCCATCCGGATCGGCACGATCAGCCGAGGCAGCGTGCCGTCCCGTTGCGCTGGCACGAAGATCGTCGTCCGGCCCCGCGACAGTTCGCGGAACACGCCACGGGAGCGGAACCGGGCCAGCACGTCGTCCGGAATCCGCCGGCCCATGATCGTCGAGACCCGAGCCGGATCGGTCAGATCCTGCCGGGCCGAATAGGCCAGCACCCGCGAATTGGCGTCCTCGATGGTCACCGGCGCATCCACCACCGCCGCCGCCGCGTCGGCGAGTTGGAACAGATCCCCCAACCCACTGGGCTCGGCACCCTCCGAGGAGTCCTCCGACTCCTCACTGGCCGCGTCCACCACGGTGCGCAGCAGCCACACCAACTGCGCCCACCCGGTACCCGACCGCACCTCCACCAGCGCGATCCCCGCCGCCCGCGCCGCCGCCAACACCGAAGCCGCGTTCGCGGTCGGCGGCTTCAGCAGCAGGGCCGCGGCCTTGCGCTCCCCACAGTGCCTGACCAACTCGACCGCATCCCGCGCGGACCCGACCGCGACCCCGAGCACCAGATCCCCGGTACCCAGCTGAGACCGCCGCCCGGCCTCGGCGATCACCACGTCACTGACCGGACAGAGCGCCGGCACGAGCAGCACCGCGCGCAGCAGCGTCGCCCCCATCCGATCCAGCACGCCCTGCACACTCAGCATGGGCCCATCCCCGTCTCACTCGGCTGAGTCGTCGACTTCGTCGGATTGTTCACCGTATTCAATCCCTGATCGGGAAAGTTGGCTTTGGGGGAGTCTCTGACGAGTGTCGTTGCCACGGACAGCGCGCCGGATGGCGCCAACGCCCGCCCGGCAACTGCCCGAAGGGGCGATGTCGACCGGGTCGGAGGTAACTCACAAGAAACACTCAGTCTCGTCTCAGGTTCAGGTGGTGTGCTATGTGCACGGGGTGCCCGGCTCCTGGAGCGGTTACGCTTTGATGCCTTGGCAGGGATCAGGATGTGCACGACGACCACCACCCCCCAGGTGGTCATGTCGTTCCGGGCACCCCGTCCAACTTCGCCGCTCGCGCGGCCAGCCTGGTGCGTACCAGGTCTCCGACGCCGGCCAGCAGCGCGACGGCGACCAGCGCGGTCGCGCCCCACATGGCGGTCGAGGCCGAGCTGTGGAAATTGCCTCGGGAACTGGTGAGTTCGCCGAAGAACAACGAGCCGGCGACCGCGGTGCCGATCGCCGAGCCGATCCGCTGGCCGGTCTGGAGGACCGCCGCCGCCGTGCCGCCCTCGGCGGGTGGGACGTCGTCGAGGGCGAGGGTCTGGTTCGGCGAGATGACGATGCCGCTGCCGATCCCGGCCAGCAGCAGCGGGATGGACACGACCAGTCCGGTCTGCGGACCGGTGTAGTCGGCCACCAGCAGCGCGGTGCCGGCGAGGCCGAGGACGACCGCGCACAGGCCGATCACGATCATCATCCGGCCGAAGCGGAACACGTACCGGCCGCCGACGCCGGCGGAGACGGCCGAGCCGATGGCGAAGGAGAGCATGGACGCGCCGGCCGCGAGCGGCGAGTAGTTCAGGCCGCGCTGGTAGAACAGCGTCATCACGAAGAAGATGCCGGTGAAGCCGGCGAAGTAGAGCAGGCCGAGGCCGGTGCTGATGGCGTAGCCACGGTTGCGCAGCAACTCCAGGTTCACCAGCGGATGGTGCCCGCGCCGGCTGAACCGGCGTTCCCAGCCGACGAAGCCGACCAGCAGGACCGCGCCGATGGCCAGCAGCCACCAGTGCGCGGTGCTGGCGCCCTGTTCGGCCTCGATCAGCGGGAACATCACCGCGACGATGCCGAGACCGAGCAGGGCGGCGCCGATCATGTCCAGGGTCTGGTGCCTGCCGCTGGGCTTGTCGCCGGGCAGCATCCGCCAACCGGCCGCGACGGCCGCGATCCCGATCGGCAGGTTGACGTAGAACACCCAGCGCCAGCCGTCCTGGACCCCGGCCACCTGCAACAGCAGGCCGCCGACCAACGGCCCCACCGCGGTCGAGATGCCGATCACCGCGCCGTAGAAGCCGAACGCGCGACCGCGTTCCTTGCCCCGGAACAGGAACTGGATCATGCCGACGACCTGCGGGTTGAGCAGGCCGCAGGCCATCCCCTGGAGCAGTCGCGCGGCGACCAGCAGGGTTGCGGTCGGCGCGACGCCGCACAGCGCGCTGGTCGCGGTGAACAGGATGACGCCGAGCAGGAACATCCGCTTGCGGCCGTGCTCGTCGCCAAGCCGCCCGGCCGGCACCAGGACCAGGCCGAAGGTCAGCGCGTAGCCGGAGATTACCCAGGACAGGTCGGACGCGGACGCCCCGAGGCCGTTCTGCATGGAGGGCAGCGCGACGTTGACGATGCTCACGTCCAGCAGCGTCATGAAACCGGCGACCAGGCAGATGGCCAGACCGCGCCAGCGCCGAGGGTCCGGCTGGTAGCTGTCGGTCACGGCCGGACTACCGGTGTCGTTGGCGGATCAAGGAATGGGGTTCGCACCCCATCAAGCTAAGCCACCACGCGCTCGGCCGCGCAGCCAGCACACCACCTCAGCGATGTCAGCCAATGGACAACGCGCCGGGTTTTCCTCCGAGGAGGAAAACCCGGCGCGTCGGTGGCTAGCGTGACCGGTTGGTCGTCACCAGCGGGTGGGCTGCACCGCGCCGGTCCTGGTGTTGAGGATCAACGGCTTCAGGTGCGGGAACTGGCGGAAGTTGAACATGTTGTCCAGCGTGCCGGCGCTGGTGTCATAGGAGCCGTTGCCGATTCGGCCGAGCGACCAGTTGTTCTCGATGAACTTCATGATCGAGGACTGGTCGGTCTGGGTGTTGTCGACGTAGTTCTGCTTGCTCCACGGGGAAATCACCAACAGCGGCAGCCGGGGGCCGTTGCCGCAGCGGTCCGACGCGGGGCTCAGCGCGGCCGTGGCGGCGGTGCACAGCGTGGTGTCGGTCGTCGCGTCGTGCGAGCCGTTGATGATCGGCGAGGCCTGGTGGTCGTACCAGCCGTCGGAGTCGTCATAGGCGATCACGATCGCGGTGCTCGCCCATTCCGGCGACTTCTCGATCGAGTTGATCTCGGTGGTCAGGAAGGTCTGCTCGTCCAGCGGGTCGGAGTAGCCGGCGTGCCCGTCCTCGTACTCCGCCGCCTTCAGGAAGCTGACCGCGGGGAGGTTGTCGTGCTTGAGCGCGGTGGCGAAGGAGCTGAGGTCGTAGTTGTGGTTGGCCTGGTCGGTCCGGCCGATCATGAACGGCGAGCTCGGCGGCAGGTGCTGGGGGTTGGACGTGGACTTGTAGTACTGGAACGGGTCGTGGTGCGGGCTGTAGTCGACCTCGGAGATGCCGCCGACGTTGGTGTGCGTCGCGCCGCAGACCGCGTAGCCGTTCGCGGTGCCGGTCGGGGTGAACCCGCCCTGGAACCAGCCCCAGGTGAGGTTGTGCTCGTTGAGCAGGTCACCGATGTTCTTGCCCTGCATCGCGCCCAGGTTGTCCGAGCCCGTGTGGTTGGTGTCCGAGCAGTCGTCGTAGGCCGGGTCCGGGTCGGCGTAGTCGGTGCCCACGCCCTGGGCGTTGGGCGAGCCGACGGTGTAGGAGTCCGGTGGGTTGACCTTCTGGCCGGTCTTGGGATTGACCGCGGAAATGCCGTAGGTGTTGCCGGAGATCAGGTTCAGCGCGCCGGGGGTGGACGGGCCGAACTGGTCGTCGAAGGAGTTGTCGTTGAGCGCGTAGTGCTGCGCGTAGTTCCACAACCCGGTGACCGTGTTGCCGTCGTAGTAGTCCATCACCAGGCCGGGCTCGCCGAACAGGATCGGCTCGCCGGTGCACGTGTCCGTCTCGGTGTTCTGGACGAACTTGTCCATCTTGCCGCCGTCGAACGCCTTCTGCTCCGGGCTGTAGTTGTGGTCCTGGTCGCAGGTCAGCGCCTGGCTCGTGCTCAACCGCTTCGGGTTGTAGGAGTTCGGGTTGTCCGTCAGCAGGGCCGGGGTGAGACCGTTGACCTTCGGGGTGCCCGGCAGCGCGTGGAACGGGGTGCCGTCGGTGTTGGTCGCGTTCGGGTAGGTGCCGAAGTAGTGGTCGAAGGAGATGTTCTCGTCGAACAGCACGACCACGTGCTTGATCGGGGTGGTCGTGCGGCCGGTGCCCCAGTGCGCGGCAGCCAGCTGCTGATTCGGGCCCTGGGCGGTGGCCGAACAACCGGCCAGTGCCAGACCGGCCGCGGCGGCGGTGGAGACCGCCACCACCGCGCCACGCGACCATCGCCCTCGCAGGCGTCCAGACCGTGCGAACACTTGTCCTCCTCTTACGGAACTACCAGTGGTGGGAACGGGAAATCATGGGTGTCAGGACAACATCGATCGTCCGAAGTAGTCGGACGAGTCCTGGATGCCCGGTAGCGCGAAGAAGTAGCCACCACCGAACGGGGAGATGTAGTCGACGAGCGGCTCGCCGATCAACCTGGTCTGCACGGCTTCGAACTGACGCTGGATGTCCTGCTGGTAGCAGGTGAAGATCAGCCCCTGGTCGAGATTTCCGTTGACGTCCATCCCCCGGTCGTAGTTGTAGGCCCGGCGCAGGAGGCGGCTGTTGTCGGTCTGCGGGGTGCGGGGGTTGGCCAGCCGCATGTGTGCGGTCAGCGGGATCGCGCCACCGGTCGGGTCGAGAGCGTAATTCGGCACGTCGAACTCGGTGTTGCCGTCAAGCGGCGCGCCGGTGTCCCGGCGTCGACCGAACATGTTCTCCTGTTCCCGGATGGACACTCGGTCCCAGAACTCCACCAGCATCCGGATCAACCGCACGACCAGATAGCTGCCGCCCGCCGTCCAGGCCGGTTCGCCGCCGTGGCCGTCGACCCAGACCAGGTGGTTCATGTCGGTGGCGCTGGTGGTGTCCGGGTTGGAGGTGCCGTCCTTGAACCCCAGCAGGTTGCGCGGGGTGCCGGACGGGCGCGGCGGCGAGGTGAAGCCGTCCATCCGCCAGCGGACCTGCATCCCGCCCCTGGTGTTGCGGGTGATGTCGCGCAGCGCGTGCAGCACGGTGTCGGTGTTGGGCGCCGCGATCTCCAACAGCAGGTCCCCGTGACACCAGGCCGGATCGAGGTTGTCGTTGGGGAAGGTGCGCATCGCGGTCAGCTTCGCCGGTGTGCGGGCGGCGAGGCCGTAGCGGTCGTCGAACAGGCTCGCGCCGACGCCGACGGTGACGGTCAGCCCGTCCGGTGGCACCTCGGGGCCGAGCACGCCGGAGTCCGAGGGCGGCGCGGTGATGCCCAGCGGGGCAGGGTAGCCGCCGGTGGTCAGGAACGCGGTCCGCTCGGTGATGGTCCGCATCAGGTCGGTCAGTTCGGCCTGGTCGGCGGCGAACACGTCGCAGGAGAGGAACGTGGACTGGCGGGTGGTCGCGGTGAGGATCGCGTTCTGGTGGGTGCCGGTGATCGGCCGGGCCGGTGCGCCGCCGGTCAGCGCGGCGAGTTCGGCCGCTGATGTGTCCGAAGTGGACTGTGGGACGCCGTCGGCGTTCGCGATGCCGACGCCGGCCGCGGCCACGCCGGCCAGTCCGGCGCCGAGTACGGCGCCGGTCAGGAAACAACGTCGGCCGAGGGCGGGTTTCGGCTCTGTCATGACGCCCTCCTCGGTTCGGTGATCGCCGCGATCGGGGCGAGCTGTTCGGTGAGTTCGGACAGGGCCGAGTCCAGTGCTTCGCGGTCCGTTGTGGACAGCTGCTCGACCGGGGTCCAGCTGCCGTCCGGATGGTGCTGCGCCGCCAACAGGGTTTGCAGCCGATCGGACCATTCGTCCACCTGGGACAGGCCGGGATAGCGGGTGACCAGCAGTGGGCGCAGGATCGAGATCACCTCGCGGTCGCCGACCAGATTCGCCTCGGCGGTTGCCAGGTTCGTGCCGCTGCCCTCGTCGGTCTCGCCGGTGAACTCGAACTGGAGGGTGTTCTCCATGATCTCGTGCGCGCGCAGGCCCAGCGACAGCGCCTCGGTCTCCAGTTGCGGCAGATCGCCCTGCAAGCCGTGCACGAAGGAGTCGAGCTGGTCGGTCGGGCCGGTCAGCGCGGTTGCGCTCGCGCCGTGCCAGAGGCCGTACTCCACGCGGTGGAAGCCGGTGAAGTTCGGGTCCTGCACGCCGCCGGGCAGTCCGGCCTGGATGCCGTTGATCTCGCCGTCGTAGTCGCCGAACGCATCGTAGGCCGCGCCGAGCTGCTCGTAGGACAGGTGCGCGGGCAGCCACGCGGTCCTGGCCGCGTCGAGGTTGCCGCCGTGCACCGCGGCGTCCAGCGCATCGGTCCTGGTGACCAGGTCGGCGACCCCGGCCACCACGTACGCCTGGTACTCCTTGAGCGGTTGCAGCAGGTCGTCGGTGGTCACCGGGACCACCGAGGGGTTGCTGGTGCCCCTGCCGGCCACGCGCACGGTGGGACCGGTGACCGGGTCGATGTCCTCGATCAGGCAGCGCAGCGCGTAGTCGCCTGGCCCGAGCGAGACCCGCATGGTCTCGCTGGTGTTGATGCCCAGGCCCTCGACCTCGCCGAGCACCTGGCCGGTCCCGACCTCGACCAGGTCCGCCTCGGCGCTGGCATCGCCGGTGTTGTCGATGGTCAGGTTCTGCGCGCCGGCCTTCGGCTCGGTCCAGCCGGTGCCGCAGGCGCTCTGCGAGACGATCAGCGTGTTCGGCGGGAGCGGAGCGGGGGTGGGGCCGGCCGCCGTCGAGGTGGTGTTGGCGTGCACCAGGGCCACCACCGCGACGAGCGCGACCACCACGGCGATCAGGACGAAGGTCGACGGGTCGAGGCCACTTCGCGTCGGTGCCGACCGTCGGCTGCCCGCCCTGTCCTCGGCCGCCCTGTTCTCGGTGGGCTTGTCCTCGGTCAACGTGGTCTCGGTCAACTTCGGGCCTTCGTCGGTTGAGCCTTCGGGCACCGCGGTGCTCCAGTCCGGAGATCGTGTGGTTGGTCGGTCCGCCGGTCAGCGCAACGGCCGGCCGCGCCGATCGTAAGGAACGCACGGGTCGTGAATCGAGTGGTAGCGGCCGTTTCTCCGCGAGATTAACCCCCTCTTCACCCCAATTTTGCCGCATAATTCCCCAGCCGTGCGGCGATCGTCAATGCCTGCGCGGCTGGTAGTCGGCTGCTCACCGCCCGACCAGCGGCACCGACCATGCCCCGAACAGGTGATTGGTCGCTTGCGCCGGATTGCGGTGGCGAGATCAGGGCTCGATGGCGTCGGCGACCCATTCGGGCACCGGCAGTGAGCGTTCGACACACTCGGTGGCCAACCGGATGGTCCAGCGCAGCGCCTGGATGAGCACGGTCGCGATGTCCTCCGGGGTCGCGTTGGTCAGCGCGATCTCCACCTGCTCGCGGGCGGCGTCCGGATCGCCGTGCACCTCGGCCAGCAGGGTGCGCACGGCCGTGCGCACCGGGGGGTCGGCCTTGTCGATCGGCACTTCCTGGCCGTCGGCGTCGAAGACCTGCATCCGCACCGGGGTGGCGCCGCCGAGGCTGAGTTCGGTGACCATCGTGCTGCACTCGGCGAACAGCAGCAGCACCAGTTCGCGGACGTCGGTGTGCTCGTCGGCGGAGTCGGCGACGAAATCGATCAGCTGCCCGACCGCCTCGTCCTCGTCCCCCCGGCGGGCAGCGGCCAGCGCCTGGCTGGCCGCGACGATGATCCGCCGCTGCCGTTCTGGCTCCTCCGCCGACTCCACGGGCCCATCTTCCACTACCGAGCCGCCCTGTCGCTGCGCCGCTCGGCGGGTATCTGAACCCGTCCCGAGCATCGGGCGTGGTCGACGGTGGTGTTCGGGGCGACAAGGTTTTCCGTGGGTTGGGTCACCTTTTGGCCGTGATGCCATCAACGGGTTGTTGCAAGGGGATTGCAGGTAGAGGATCAGTAACCGTGCCTGCTCGAACGAGTGGGCACGGGTGAAGTGGAAAGGGAGTTATGGCGACGGTCAGTAGTGACAAGCCGGCTCGTCGCGTCAGCCCCGGCGAATGGGCCAGTATCGCGGCGATGGCCGTGATGGTCCTCGCGCTGCACGTGTTCGGCTGGGGCACGCTGCTGCTGTTGGTCGCGCCGCACAGGTACTCGCTGGGCACCACCGGCATCTTCGGCGTCGGTATCGGCGTGACCGCGTACACGCTGGGCCTTCGGCACGCCTTCGACGCCGATCACATCGCCGCGATCGACAACACCACCCGGAAGCTGATGAGCGAGGGCAGGCGCCCGGTCTCGGTCGGCTTCTGGTTCTCCCTCGGCCATTCCAGCATCGTGTTCGGACTGTGTTTCCTGCTCGGTATCGGCGTGCGCGCGCTGGCCGGGCCGGTCGCCGACGGCGGATCGTCGCTGCACACCGTGACAACGCTGATCGGCACCCTGGTCTCCGGGTGCTTCCTGCTGATCCTGGGCATCCTCAACCTGTTCGTGCTGCGGCACATCGTGCGGGTGTTCCGCGAGATGCGGCACGGCAGGTTCGACGAGGGTGAGCTGGAGCGCAGGCTCGACGAGCGCGGTTTCATGAACCGCATCCTCGGCGGGCTGACCAAGGCGGTCCGCAAGCCCTGGCAGATGTACCCGGTCGGCCTGCTGTTCGGGCTCGGCTTCGACACCGCGACCGAGGTGTCGCTGCTGGTGCTGGCCGGCGGCGCGGCTGCGTTCAACCTGCCCTGGTACGCGGTGCTGACCCTGCCGGTGCTCTTCGCCGCCGGGATGAGCCTGTTCGACTCGATCGACGGCTGCTTCATGAACTTCGCCTACGGCTGGGCGTTCGCGAAACCGGTCCGCAAGGTCTTCTACAACATGACCATCACCGGACTGTCCGTGGTGGTGGCGCTGGTCGTCGGTCTGGTCGAGTTGCTCGGCCTGCTCGGCCAGGAGCTGAACTTCTCCTCCGGCCCGCTGGTCTGGCTCAACGACCTCAACCTCAACACCATCGGCTACGCGATCGTCGCGCTGTTCGTGTTCACCTGGCTGGTCGCGCTGGCGGTCTGGCGGTTCGGCCGGATCGAAGCGCGCTGGAGCGGTGAGCTGGAGCCGATCGAGTAGCCGGTCAGCAGATCGGAAGAGCGTCGTGTAGGGAAAGAG
>CAJCJE010000849.1 GCA_903970565.1 Candidatus Melainabacteria bacterium
GATCCTCGCCCTGGCCGTCACCGCAATGGTGGGCTCGTCGGCCGGTATCGCCGACGCCGCCACAGCACCGGCCACCCCGACGGTCACCAACAACGCAACGAACGCGGCACCAGCGACCTGCCCGGATCATGTCACTCCACCGCCGCCGGTCGACACCTCCGAACAACCGGCTCCCGGCCAGCCGACACCCCCACCGCTCCCGGAACCCTCGGTCCCGATCGGGGGAACCCAGATGGGTGAGTGCGGCAACGTGCTCCCACCGGGTGCTCCGCCGCTGCCGACCGACATCACCTCCGAGTCGTGGGTGTTGCAGGACCTGGACACCGGCGCGGTGCTGGCCGCCAAGGACCCGCACGCGCGGGAGCGGCCGGCGTCGCTGATCAAGCTGTTGCTGTCCCTGGTCGTCACCAGCGAACTCAACCCGAACTCGATGATCACCGCGACCCAGGACGACGCCAACCAGCCGCAGACTCGGGTCGGCATCGTGCCGGGTGCCCAGTACACCGTCAGCGATCTGGTCACCGCGCTGCTGATGAAGTCCGGCAACGACGTCGCCTACGCGCTGGCCATGCAGCTCGGTGGCCCGCAGGCGGCCGAGCAGAAGATGGACGCGCTGGCCCAAAAGCTCGGCGCGCTGGACACCAGGGCGGGTTCCCCCTCCGGCCTGGACGGGCCGGGCATGTCGGCGTCCGCCTACGACATCTCGGTGATCTTCCGGGCCGCGATGACCAATCAGATCATCTCCAGCGCGGTGCAGACCAGGACGCTGACACTGCCGGCATCCAACGGCAAGCCGGCGGTCGACGTGGAGAACGAGAACGAGCTGTTGGTCGGCGGTGTCGCCGCTACGAAGTATCCCGGCGAGATCGGCGGCAAGACCGGTTTCACCTCCGACGCCCAGCACACCTATGCCGACGCCGCCGAGCAGAATGGCCACCGGGTGGCGCTGGTGATGATGCGCAACCCCGACGATCTCGACGGCGTGTACAAGAACGCCAGGGAGCTGCTGGACTACGGATTCCAGCTCGAAGCGGCCAAACTGCCGCCGGTCGGGCAGGTGGTGGACGCGAATCCGCTGGCGAACAAGACGACCGTTTCGGCAGCGGCCAAGGGCGCCAGGACGACGTCCGGGCAGAGCAACCTGGGCGTTCCGACATCCCCGAGCGCCGTGATGTCGACGTTCGGCACGGTGGGCAAACCACTGACCATTCTGGCCGGTGTCGCGGTCCTGCTGATCGCGTTGCTGGTGGTGCGGCGCAAGCTCGGCAGGAAGCGGCGGGCCGCGAAGGCAGCGACGGCGAAGGCGGCCAAGGCGCAGGCAGCCAAAGAGCAGGTTGCTGAGGCGAAGTTGGCCGAGGTGACCGCCGAACAGCCGGTCGCGAAGCCGTTGACGCCCGCTGGCGCGGCGATGGAGCGGCACCCGGTCAACGGCAACAGGGCCAATGGCAGGGCAACCAGTGAGGCGGCGAACGGGACCGTTGCCGGTGCGGCGGTCTACGAGTCGGCCAGGAACGGCTCGACGGCCGGCGGTTCGACCGGGGACGGCGGGGACGTCAACTGGGACGCGGTCGACGAGGCCTTTGCCGAGGCGGCTCCGGTGCGGCCGGTCCGCCGGCCGGTCAGGGCGGTCCGTGCCAGCCGCGCCGGCCGACGCTCGGACGACGACGTGGCGAACGCGACCGAGACCACCGAGGTGTTCCACCGGATTCGGTAGGCCACGCATGTTGTGCGCACGAAGCCGGCCGGTCACCGCTCACGGTGGCCGGCCGGTTTCGTGCCCGAATGCGAGTCCGGATGGTCCTGGCGGAGTCCGGATGGTTGGTCCTGGCAGGTCGAGGTCGGGGTGGTCAGTTGCGGTCGCGGCGGCGCAGAGCGACGCCGGCAAGGGTGCCGGCGGCGAACAGACCGGCCGCGAAGGCGGGGGCGACACCGCGCCGGACGGACACCGTCGGCACGATGATCGCGGGCGCCGGGGCCGGTTTCGGCGCGATGATGAGGTTCTCGGTCGCGGTCGCCGTCCATGCGGTGATGTAGAGCAGGAACCGCGATACCAGATTGGCGAACACCAGCAGGCCGATCACGGGGCCGAACACGCTCGCGGTGGGTGAACTGGTCGCGGACTTCAGCAGGATCGTGGCGACCTGTTTGAGAACCTCGAAGCCGATCGAGGCGGCGAGCGCGCCCCGGATGGCACTGCGGGCGCTGACCCGCTCCCTCGGCAGCCGGGAGATGACCCAGAGGAAGACCAGCCAGTCGGCGGCGATCGCGATGACGACGGTTACCGCGACCAGCAGGGTGTGCGCCCAGCCGCTGTTGGCCAGCCCGACCAGTTTCAGCATGGTGGTGCCAAGGCCGGTGCCGGCGGCGGTGATCGCGAAGGAGATCACCAGCGCGAGGCCGAGGCCGATCAGCGAGAGCAGGTCCTTGATCAGGGTCGGGATCATCGGCAGCTTGCGCTTTTCCTGGCCCCACTGGGCGGTCAGCGCGTCGCGCAGGTTGCTCATCCAGCCGATCCCGGAATACAGCGCGCCGACCAGGCCGACGATGCCGACCGCGTTGCGCGCGGCAATGGCGCCCTTGATCGTCTTGGTGATGGTGTCACCGAGCGCGCCGGGCACGGACTTGGTGATGTTGGCCTGCAACTGGTCGAGCACGCTGGGCTCGTGCGCGAGCACGAAGCTGGCCGCCGCGAAGGCGACCATCAGGATCGGCACCAGGGACAGCACGCTGAAGTAGGTGATCGCGGCCGCGTAGTGGTTGCCGTGGTTGTCGGTGAACGAGTCGTTCGCCCGCACCAGGTGATCCAGCCAGGGATACTGCGCCCGCAACCGGTCGAGCCTGGACTGTGTGGGCTTCCCTGTCCCGGTCGACCCTGTCCCGGTCGACCCTGTCCCCGTCGACCCCGTCCCCGTCGACCCCGTCCCGCTCGACGGGCTGTCTGCATCCGAGTGCGCGTTACCGGCCACTACCGGACGTTAACCACTCCCCGACCACCCCGCAACGCGAGCAGCGCTCACCAATCAACGTGGCCGGGCCCAAATCACCCCACCGGCG
The DNA here is from genome assembly GCA_903970565.1 of Candidatus Melainabacteria bacterium. Lineage (GTDB taxonomy): Bacteria > Actinomycetota > Actinomycetes > Mycobacteriales > Pseudonocardiaceae > CAJCJE01. The sequence goes on from CAJCJE010000849.1 coordinate 3,055, forward strand.
TCAGGAAACCGATGCGCTCGTATGCGGCGGCGAGGGTTCGGGACGCGACCTCACGGGCCCTCGCGGCACCCTGCGCGAGGATCTTGTCCAGCTCGGTCGGATCGTCCAGATAGGCCTTGACCCGCTGCTGGATAGGTTCGACGAACTCGGCGAACACCGCGGCGAGATCCTTTTTCAGGTCGCCGTAGCCGTGGCCCTCGTACTGGGTTTCCAGCTCGGCGATGGTCCGACCGGTCAGCGTCGAGTAGATGACCAGCAGGTTGGCGATGCCCGGTTTGGCCTCCGGGTCGTAGCGGATCTCCCGCTCGGTGTCGGTGACCGCGGAGCGGAACTTCTTGGCCGACACCGAGGTCGGGCTGAGCAGTTCGACCACACCGGCCGGCACCGACTTGCTCATCTTCGAGGACGGGTCCTGTAGATCGAAGATCTTCGCGGTGTCCTTGACGATGTAGGCCGAGGGCACCGTGAACGTGGCGCCGTAGCGGGAGTTGAACCGCTGGGCGAGGTCGCGGGTGAGTTCGAGGTGCTGGCGCTGGTCCTCGCCGACCGGGACCTGGTTGGCCTGGTAGACCAGGATGTCCGCGGCCTGGAGGATCGGGTAGGTGAACAGGCCGACGCTGACGTGGTCGGCGGTCTGGCGGGTGGACTTGTCCTTGAACTGGATCATGCGGCTGGCCTCGCCGAACCCGGCGATGCATTCCATCACCCAGCTCAGCTGGGCGTGCTCGGGCACGTGGCTCTGCACGAACAGCGTGCTGCGGTCCGGGTCGATGCCCAGCGCGAGCAGTTGCGCGGCCGAGGACCGGGTCCGCGCGCGCAGCAGTTTCGGGTCCTGCTCGACGGTGATCGCGTGCAGGTCGACGACGCAGTAGAACGCCTCGTGGGTGTCCTGTAGGGCGACCCACTGGCGCAGCGCACCCAGGTAGTTGCCGAGATGGAAGGAGTCGGCGGTCGGCTGGATACCGGACAGCACCCTAGGACGCGCCTGCGGCGAGGCCGGCGATCCGGGCTGTGTTGATCCCCGTGTTGATCCCTGCGGTGACGATCCGGCAGGCGACGATCCGGGCAGTGGCTCCGACGACGGGTTGCTCGACACGAGGAAATTGTCTCAAGCCCGTTTGGTCGGCCGATGCAGGGGGCACCACCGTGGAGCGGGGCCGGCAAGGGGTCACCAGGGCCAGACGGTGGCCGAGCAGCGGGTCAGGGTCAGGGGTCAGGCGGCGGACTTGGCGCTGCTGGCGATGTCCGGCTGGCCCTCGGCCGGCAGCTGGCAAACCTGGACCACCTGGCCGACGGCTCGTTTGGCGGCAAGGGACCGACGGCCTCTGCGCATCAGGCCGAAAGCGAGACCGACCAGACCGAGCAGCACCGCCGCCGAACCGACCGAGCCGGTCAGACCGCCCGGCAGGTTGGCCGCGGCGTCGGAATGTTCACCGATGCTCGCGGCCACGGCCGTCGCACTGTTCACTCCGAACAGCAGCGCGGCGCTCATCAGCACAAGCACCACCGCAGCTATCTTGCTGCGCATCCGCGCGCCTCCAGCGAGGAGAGGACTCCCATGCGGGACAAGCAATGGGAGAAGGGAGACGTGAGTACGTCTCACCCCGTTGAAAAGCTACCGAGGGTGTCAAGTCGCGCACGGAGCCGGTAGCGAATGTGCAGGTCCCACGGGAGACGATGGGCAAACGGCCTAGTCCGATCGGCTTCTCGGACCATCAAGTTGCCCTTCAGCCTCGCCGTGGCGACCTGCTCCCTTCGCTGCCGGCCCCGAGCGTCACTCAGCCGTGCGCGACGGGCAGGGTGCCGTAGGTGGTACTGCGCTGCCGAGCCGGTCGGCCGGCCAGCGCGGCCAGGGCGCCCAACTCCTCGGCCGTGCGCGAGGAACCGTGCTCGGAACCAGCCATTCGGCTGATCGTCTCCTCCATCAGCGTGCCGCCGATGTCGTTCGCGCCGCCGCGCAGCAGTTCGGCGGTCTGCTCGTCGCCGAGTTTCACCCAGGAACACTGGATGTTGTCGATCCGGCCGTGCAGCCCCAGCCGCGCCATCGCGTGCACGGCGCGGTTGTCCCTTCGGGACGGTCCGGGACGGGCGACGCCGGCCAGGTAGATCGGCGCGTTGCGGTGCACGAAGGGCAGCCCGACGAACTCGGTAAGGCCGCCGGTGTCGTCCTGGAGCCTGGCCAGGGTGCGCAGATGCGCCAGCCAGTGCCCCGGATGGTCGACGTGCCCGTACATCATGGTGCTGCTGGAGCGAATACCGAGCCGGTGCGCGGTGGACACCACCTCGATCCAGGTCGCGGCGGGCAGTTTGCCCTTGGTGAGCACCCAGCGGACGTCGTCGTCGAGGATTTCCGCGGCCGTGCCGGGAATCGTGTCGAGGCCGGCGTCGCGCAGGTCGGTGAGCCATTCCTGAACGCTGACCCCGGCCCGTGCCGCGCCGCTGACGATCTCCATCGGACTGAAGGCGTGTACATGCATGTCCGGTATCCGCTGCTTGATCGCGCGCACCACGTCGGCGTAGTAGGTGACCGGCAGCGCGGGGTCGATCCCGCCCTGCATACACACCTCGGTGGCGCCGGCCCGCCAGGCCTCTTCCGCCCGGTCGGCCACCTCGGAGATCGACAGCCGGAAGGCGTCGGCGTCGCGTTCCCGTTGCGCGAAGGCACAGAACCGGCAGCCGACGTAGCAGACGTTGGAGAAGTTGATGTTCCGGTTGACCACGTAGGTGATGTCCGGCCCGACCACCTCGGCACGCAGGTCGTCGGCGAGCCTGGTCATCGCCTCGAGGGCGTCGCCCTCGGCGGTGAGCAGGGCCAGCGCGGCATCGGCGTTGCGCTCCTCCAGCAGAGCGGCCGGGTCGTCGGCGGCGATCCGCAGACCCTCCCGGACGTCACCGGGCAGCCGGCTGAGCGCGGCGGGCAGCTGGGTGCGCAGCTCGTCCCAGTCGCCGTAGACGGATTCGAAGTCGGTGCGCCGGTCGGCGGTGCGGCCGGTGGTGTCGATGCTGGTATTCAGATCGGCCCGGCCGACGGTCTCCAGGCCCCCGTCCGGTTCCTG
>CAJCJE010000850.1 GCA_903970565.1 Candidatus Melainabacteria bacterium
GTGCCGCTGCCGCCGAAGATCGCCACCCCGCCGACCACCACCGCCGAGACCACGGTCAGCTCGTAGCCGGTGCCCCCGGTCACGTCGATCTGCGCGTGCAGGGCGAGGAACAGCGTGCCGCCGAGACCGGCCAGCGCGCCGCTGAGTACGAACGCGGTGAACACCCGGCGTCCGGCCGGGATACCGGCCAGCGCCGCGGCGTCCGGATTGGAGCCGATCGCGTAGAGGTCGCGGCTGGACCGGAACGAGCGCATCGCGTAGCCGGCGATGGCGACCACGACCGCGACGATGATCGCCAGCCACGGAATGCCCAGCACCGTCTGGTAGCCGACCGCGGTGAACGCGGCCGGGATCTGGTCCGGGTCGATCGTCCGGCCGTTGACGATCATCCCGTCCACGCCGCGCACGATGTAGAGCATCGCCAGCGTGACCACCAGGCTCGGCACCCGGCTCACCGTGGTGACCATCCCGTTGATCGCGCCGATCACGGCGCCGATCGCGATGCCGATCAGGAAGCCGAGCAGCACCGGCATCCGCGGATGGTGCGCGAACAGGTCGCCGACGAGGTAGGCGGAGAAACCGACCACCGACCCGACCGAGAGGTCGACGTTGCGGGTGACCACCACCAGGGTCTCGCCGACCCCGAGCAACGCGATCAGCGCGGCCCCGGTCAGCAGTTGCTGGATGCTGTTGGCGCTGGCGAAGGCGTGATTGTTCAGGGTGGTCAGCACGAACACGATGATGATCGCGATGCCGATCCCGAGTTCGCGGACGCGCAGCAGCGAGCCGGTCCTGGCGAACTTCTCCGTCGGCACCGTCTCCGGTGCCAGTCCCGTCGTCATGCCGCCGCCTCGCTCGTCTGACCGGTGGCCGCGCGCATGATCGCGTCCTCGGTCGCCTCGGCCCTGCTGAACTCGGCGCTGATCCGGCCCTCATGCATGACCAGCACCCGATCGGCCATGCCGAGCACCTCCGGCAGTTCCGAGGAGATCATCAGCACCGCCATGCCCCGGCTCACCAGCTCGTCCAGAATCCGGTGCACCTCGGACTTGGTGCCGACGTCGATCCCGCGCGTCGGTTCATCGATGATCAGCAGGGACGGATCGCGGGCCAACCACTTGCCGAGCACCACCTTCTGCTGGTTGCCGCCGGAGAGGGTGGCCACCGCGTTGCCCAGCCGGCCGAACTTCAGCTGGAGCCGCTGCGCCCACTGGGCGGTCAGCGATCGTTCGTCCCGGCGCCGGATCAGTCCGAAGCGGCGCAGCCGGGACAGCGAGGCCAGCGCCAGGTTGCGGTCGATGCCCAACTCCATCACCAGGCCCTGCTGCCGCCGGTCCTCCGGCACCAGCGCGACCCCGGCGGCCATCGCCGCCAGCGGCGCTCCGTTGGGCAACGGCCTGCCGGTCATCCGGACCGTGCCGGCGCTGCGCCGGTCGATGCCGAAGATCGCCCTGGCGACCTCGCTGCGCCCGGCGCCGACCAGTCCGGCCAGCGCGACGATCTCGCCGCGCCGCACGGTGAAGCTGATGTCCCGCAACACCTGGTCCCGGCTGAGGTGCTCGACCTGGAGTACCACCTCGCCCGGTTCGGTCGGCGTCTTGGGGAACAGCGTGGCCAGTTCGCGGCCGACCATCGACCGGATGACCTCGTCGACGGTGACCTCCTCGATCGGCGCGGTGCGCACGAACTGGCCGTCGCGCATGATGGTGATCCGCTGGCAGTTGCCGAAGACCTCTTCCAGCCGGTGGGAGATGAACAGCACCGCGGCGCCCTGCGCCCGCAGCGTCCGCACCACCTCGAACAGCCGATCCACCTCGACGCTGGTCAGCGCCGCCGTCGGCTCGTCCATCACCAGCACGTTCGCGTTGAGCGACAGGGCCTTGGCGATCTCCACGATCTGTTGGTCGGCAACGGAAAGTCCGCGCGCGATCCGCTGTGGATCGAGCCGGACGCCGAGCCGGGCGAACAGTTCTTCGGTGGCGTCGTTCATCGCGGACCGGTCGATCCGCCGGCCGGCGCGCGTGGGCTGCCGTCCGATGTAGATGTTCTCGGCGACGGTCAGGTCGGCGAACAGCGTCGGTTCCTGGTAGATGATCGACACGCCGGCGCCCCGCGCGGCGGCGGGCCCGTTGAACACGGTGGGCTCACCACCGATGAGCAGCCGGCCACTGTCCGGCTGGTGCACCCCGGCCAGGATCTTGACCAGAGTGGACTTGCCGGCGCCGTTCTCGCCGACCAGGGCATGTGCCTCGCCCGGATACAGCGTGACCTGGGCGTCGACCAGGGCTCGCACCGGCCCGAAGCTTTTTGTCGCGCGTTCGAGCGCGAGCAGCGGCTCAGGCGGCATCGGCTGGGTCGTCACCATGTCTCCAGACACGAGCTGGAATGAAACCTTTCATGTGACGCAGGACGCTACCGCGCTGATCTATAGCGGTCAAGAATGACTCAATTCCGTTGTCAGCCGGTATGTTTGGCTCAGCCAGCCCGGCGAGCTGTCTTGGCCGTGTGGCTGGCTCCTGGGCAATGTCGAGCGAAAACCGCTGATACGATTCAGCGTCGAGGAGGGTTTCGCGTGGCTGGACCGGCGAGTGTGAAGGACGTGGCTCGGCGGGCCGGCGTGTCACTCGGGACCGTCTCCAATGTGCTCAACCGGCCGGAGCGGGTCGGACCGGAGACCCGCGAGCGGGTGCTGCGCGCGATCGAGGAGCTGGGCTTCGTGCGCAACGAGGCCGCCCGCCAGCTGCGCGCCGGGCGCAGCCGCACCATCGGCCTGGTCGTGCTCGACGTCGGCAACCCGTTCTTCACCGACATCGCCGCCGGGGTCGAGGAGATGGCCGCCAGCGCCGGGCTGTCCGTGCTGCTGTGCAACAGCGCCGACAACCAGGACCGGGAGAACCACTACCTGAGCGTGCTGGAGGAACAGCGCACCCTCGGCATCCTGATCAGCCCGGTCACCGGGGAGAACCCGCACCTCAACGAGATCCGCACGCGCGGGATGTCCGCGGTGCTGGTCGACCACCGGTCCTCCCGCCGGCAGTGCTCGGTGTCCGTCGACGACGTGGTCGGCGGCGAACTCGCCGCCGACCACCTGATCGCGCAGGGCTACGACCGGTTGGCCTTCGTCGGCGGCCCGATCGGCCTCAACCAGGTCGCCAACCGGCTCGCCGGGGCCCGCAACGCCTGGCGCGCGGCCGGCCAGGACCCCGACCGGATCACCGTGCTGGAGACCACCGCGCTGACCGTGGCCAGCGGCCGGCTGATGGGGGAGCGGATCGCCGCCATGCCCGCCCGGCGCAGGCCGCGAGCGGTGTTCTGCGCCAACGACCTGCTCGCCCTCGGCGTGTTGCAGGAGATGACCCGGCAGGGCCTCGACGTGCCCGGCCAGCTCGCCATCGTCGGCTACGACGACATCGACTTCGCCGCCGCGGCCGCCGTCCCGCTCACCTCGGTCCGCCAACCGCGCGCCCAACTCGGCCGCGCCGCGACCGAACTGCTCATCGACGAGATCTCCTCGGCCGGCACCCACCAGCACCGGCAGGTCGTCTTCGAACCGGAACTGGTGGTCCGCGCCTCCACCGACAACGCGCGGCGCCCGCGCGCGTCCGCCGGCTAGGTCGTCGCTGGTTCGGCCGGCTCCGCGCGGACTGGCCCGTCCGGCGGCACGCCTCTGACGCGACAAGACTTCTCTTGACATCGAACAAACGCGAAAGACATAATGTGATGTCGTTTGAAACGATTCAGATCAGTCGGCGCGGCACCGAAACCTCCCGTCCCGGCAGCCTCACCACGGGGGAAGCGGTACGACAATGTCGACAAGGTCGTCGTCAGTTGGTCGTCGAATCAGCGCGTTCGGCGCGCTGGTCGGTGCGGCGGTGCTCGCGGCCTCGGCGCTGTCACCGTCGTCCGCGTCGGCCACCGCGAGTCCGGCACCGCAACCCGCTCGCCCCCAGGTGACCGAGCCGAACTACTCGCCGACCTCGCGCACCCTGGCTCCGGTCTCGGTCTACCGGTATTCGGGCACCGTGACCGCGCCGAACAACGTCCTGACCGGACAGGCGACTCGTATCTCCGGCGCGAACTCCCTGCTGGTGCTGGATTTCGGCAAGGAGATCGCCGGCATCGCCACCCTGACCTTCGCCGGCGCCAGCAGCGCCGGTCAACAGGTCGGTCTGGCGTTCTCCGAATCCTCGCTGTACGTCGGTGAGAACAGCGACTCCAGCAACGGCTCGACCCTGGCCGATCCCGGCAACGACGGCGCCCTCACCGCGACCGTCAACGGCGCCGGCAGCTACACCGTGCCGGCCGACAGGCTGCGCGGCGGATTCCGCTACCTCACGGTGTTTCTGTCCAGCAGCGGCTGGGTGGACCTGACCGGGGTCTCGCTGGCGTTCACCGCGGCACCCGGCGTCGCCGACCCGGCGAGCTACCCGAACTACTTCTACTCCAACGATCCGCTGCTCAACCAGATCTGGTACGCCGGTGCGTACACCGTGCAACTGGACACCATCGCCCCAACCCAGGGCCGCGAATGGCCCGCCCCGTCGGCGGGCTGGGAGAACAACGGCACCGTCGGGGCCGGCACCAGCGTGCTCGTCGACGGCGCCAAACGCGACCGCACCGTCTGGCCGGGCGATCTGGGCATCTCGCTGCCCACCGACTACGCCTCCCTCGACGATCTCGGTTCGGTCCGCAACTCGCTGACCACCCTCTACCAGCACCAGAACACCATGACCGGTGAACTTCCCTTCGCCGGGCCCGAGGTCAACGCCTACGGCTCGGACACCTACCACATCTGGACGCTGGTCGGCACCGCCTCGTACTACACCTACACCGAGGACAAGACCTGGCTGGACGGCATCTGGAACTCCTACAAACTCGGCATGGCGTTCATCACCGA
>CAJCJE010000851.1 GCA_903970565.1 Candidatus Melainabacteria bacterium
GTCCGGCGCGACCCGCGCACCCGCCAGGACCAGGGCGGGGCCGGGTGCGCCGGGCAGCGCGGCCGACGGCGCGATGCCGCGCACCACGTCGGCGGAGCCCTGCACGAAGGCCGCCGGGGTGCCCAGGTCCAGCCAGTAGGAGTTGTCGACGTGGCCCTGGACGCGGGCCCCGGCGGCGAGCAGGCCGGGGAAGGTCTCCCGCTCCACCGACACCGGCCGGCCGGTCGGGATGGAGTCGATCACCGAGCGGCGGAACAGGTAGCAGCCCGCGTTGATCTGATCGGTCGGCGGGTTCTCGGTCTTCTCCAGGAACGCGGTCACCCGGCCCTCGACATCTGTTGGTACGCAACCGAAAGCACGCGGATCGGCGACCTTGACCAGGTGCAGGGTGACGTCCGCGTCGACGGCGCGGTGGGCGGCGAGCTGGGCGCGCAGGTCGACTCCGGAGAGGACGTCGCCGTTGAAGATGAACACGTCGCGTTCGCGCAGCCGGTCGGCGACGTTGCGGATGCCGCCCGCGGTGTCCAGGGGCTGCGCCTCGACCACGTACTCCAGCTCGAGGCCGAGCGCGGCGCCGTCCCCGAAGTACTCCTCGAAGACCTCGGCCCGGTAGGAGGTGCCGAGTACGACGTGGGTGATGCCCACCGCCCTGATCCGGGACAGCAGGTGGGTGAGGAACGGGACGCCGGCGGTGGGCAGCATCGGTTTGGGCGCGGAGAGCGTCAGCGGCCGCAGCCGGGTGCCCCTGCCACCGACCAGAACCACCGCTTCGACCCCGGTGACCTGCTCGGTGTTCACGATGTCGGGCGATGCGGTGCTCGACGACATGCCGTTTTTCCTCCTGAACTGACGGCGACCGCGAGAAGGGAATAGTCTTGCAGGGCGTCGTCGAAAGATGGGCGTCGGACCCGGCAAGGTCCGGGGTGTCGCCGGTGAACAATGGTGAACAACGTCGAAACCGGTGTGCGGTACCGATGGGGGGCGGCAGGCCTCTCCTCGGTTGTGGATCTCCGCCAGGAGGTCGGCGAGGACAGGGTGCTACCTGACAGGCACCGGCACGCAGGGAGGTCGAGGAATGGACCCCCGTGATCGGGCGGATGCTGCGCTGGCCCGTGCTCGGGCCCGTAGCGCTTTCGTGGTGACGCCCGATGACGCGGTTTCGCCGATGGACGCGACCAACACCCAGCAGATCCCCAGAGCCGTGGTGCGCGCGTTGGACACCAACGGGCCGGACGGCGACACCACGATGGTGATCGCCAGTGGGGTCGCCAACGGCCAGGTGCAGCAGGGCCAGCCATCCTTCGCCCAGTATCCCGCGGCCCAGCCGCTCACCTCCGCGCAACTGCCGGTCCAGCCCTACCCCGGCCAGCACGGCCACCAGGGGCAGGTCCAGCAGCCGCAGCCAACGCAGCCGATCAGCCCGGCGCTGCTGGAGGCCACGCCGACCCAGCCGGTCCAGGTACCGAACCAGCAGCCGCAACAGACCTACCGCCCGGCGCCCGAACCCGCGCAGCCGCCGGCCCCGCGTGAGCTGGACGGCCTGGTGCCGACCGTGCAGCAGCCTGCCAACCAGCGCAGCACGCTGTCGCGCCGCCTGGAAGGCGACTGACCCGGCCGTACCGCCCCCGCCCCGGCCGCACGGCCGGGGCTCAGGCGTCGTTGCGGGTTTCCAGTTTCAGGCGCAGGTCGAGGCCGGCCTTGACCGCCGCGAGCACCGGTGCCCACTGTGGACCGGGGTGCCGGTCGGCGAGATAGCGGTAGGCACTGCGGTGGTGCGCGGCGAGCATCTTCGCCGAGGCCTGCTCGGTGGACTTGCCACCCTCGTGCACCACCTCGGCGTCCGGGACGTACACATTGCGCCAGCCGGCCTTACCGAGTCGGTCGCCGAGGTCGACATCCTCGAAGTACATGAAGTAGCGCTGGTCGAAGCCGCCGATCGCGTCGAACGCCTTCCGGCGCAGCAGTTGGCAGGAGCCGGACAGCCAGCCGGAGGACCGTTCGGTGACGGCGGAGTCGGACTGCCGGTAGGCGCGGGTCCACGGATTGCCCGGCCAGACCCGGCCGAGGGCGCCGTGGCCGACGCCCCGGCCCAGCGAGGGCAGCAGTCGCGCGGAGGGGTACACCTTGCCGTCGAGGCCGCGGATCAGCGGACCGAACGCGCCGCCGTCGGGCCAGCGCTCGGTCGCGGCCAGCAGGGCATCCAGACAACCCGGCCTGAACTCCAGGTCCGGGTTGGCCACCACGACCCACTCGATCTCGGCCGGCAGGGCCTTGACACCGAGGTTCGCGGCGGTGCCGTAACCGAGGTTCCCGCCGGTGGGCAGCAGCTGCACACCGGGCCGCTGGGCGCCGCGCTCGGGGGCGCCGTCGGTGGACCCGTTGTCCGCGATGACGACCCGGACTCCCCTGGTGGTCGCCTTCTCCACGCTGTCCAGGAACCGCTCCAGCGTCTCGCCGGGGAAGTAGGTCACCACGACGATCCCGAGCTGTCCGGGCACAAGCTGTTCGGGCCTGAGCTGTTCGGGCGCCGCCGGTGCGGTCATGCCGGTCACCTCGCCGTGCTCGGTAACTTCGCGATCGCCGCGCGGGCCGGCTGGTTCGCTCGCAAACTCGCTCACGGCGGACCATTCTGCCCCGCCGGCCGGCGGGTGGGTCAGCGGCCTCTGCGGTGGATGAGGTGGGCCCGGTCGTACGCCTCGCGATGGCCCTCGGCGGTGCTGGCCCAGCTGAACTCCTTGGACCTGCTCTGCGCGGCGGTGGCGAGTTCGGCGCGGCGGGAGGGCTGGTCGAACAGCTCGGTCAGGCCGGCCGCGATGTCCCCGGCACCCACCCCGCAGTAGGCGACGGCGTCGCCGCCGACCTCCGGAATGGACAGCCGCCGGGTGGTCAGCACGCAAGCGGCGCAGGCCATCGCCTCCAGCACCGGCAGGCCGAACCCCTCGCCGAGACTGGGGTAGGCGACCAGCTGGGCACCGCCGAGGAAACCGGCCAGCCAGTCGAAGGGCAGGTAACCGGAGCGGATGACCCGGATGCGGTGCGGCACCGCGTCCAGGGCCCGTTCCACCTGGGAGTCCCAACCGGGTTGGCCGGCCAGTACCAGCGCGGGCGGGCGGGAGCGGCCCCGGACGGCCTGGGCGAAGCCGCGGATCAGCGCCGGCACGTTCTTGCGCGGTTCCAGCGCGCCGAGGAAGGCGACGTACTCGGCGTTGCCGAGGCCGAGCCCCTCCCGGACGTCGGCCATCTCGTCCAGGCTCGGCGGATGGAACCGGTCGGTGTCCACGCCGTGCGGGATGATCTGTATCCGGCGCCGGTTCGCGCCGGCGACCCGGACCAGTTCGGTCGAGGTGGCCGCGCTGGGCACCACGCACAGGTCGGCGCCGCGCAGCGCGGAGCGGGTCCAGACCCGGAAGAACCGGGCCTTCACCGAGGAGTGCAGCACCGCGTCGGTGAAGAAGGTCGCGTCGTGCAGGGTGACCACCGAGGCGGCCGGGTTGGCCACGGGCGCGGTGTAGTGCGGGGAGTGCAGGACGTCCGCGCCCAGCCTGCGGACCAGCCGCGGCAGGGTGGTCTGCTCCCAGTTCAGTCGCGCCGTTCTCGTCGCGACGGCCTCGGGAGCGGCCAGGACCTCGGTGTGCGGCCCGAGTTGGCCGTAGAGATCGAGATCGCGGGGCTGGCACACCACGAACAGCCGGGCGCCCAGGGCGTCCAACGCGGCGACCAGCGAATCGACGTACCGCCCGACGCCGCCACGGTCGGCGGGCACCGCGGTGGCGTCGATCAGCACACGGGGCTCGGCACCAAACACGTCTGGCAGCGTATTACCGAACGCCCGGTTGCCGACCCGGAACTCCCATACTGCCAATTCCAGACGATGCGGTAGGGCTCACATCAGGTTGACCCGCCTGGCCTGATACAGCTCGAGGTGGACGTTCCAGACGGACCGGGCCGCGCTCTCCCAGCTGTAGCGGCCGGCCCGCGCGGCGGCTGCGGCAACCCGGACCTCAGTGCGGGCCGGATCGGCGAACACCCCGCGCAACGCGCTGGCCAGCGCCGCCGGGTCGTGCCGCCGGACGAGGACCCCGGTGCCGCCGGCGACCTCGATCAGCGCGGGCGCGTCGGAGTGCACCACCGGCACGCCCAGGGCCATCCCCTCCAGCAGGGACAGGCCGAAGCCCTCGGCGAGGCTGGGCACCACGAGCACGGACGCGGCGCGCAGCACCACCGCGAGTTCGGCGTCGGTGACCTTGCCGAGCACCATCAGCCG
>CAJCJE010000852.1 GCA_903970565.1 Candidatus Melainabacteria bacterium
GTCCGGCTGCTGCGCCCGGCGCTGAGCGCCGACGGCGATCTGGACTTCGTCGAGACCCAACTGCTCGCGCTGCGGGAAATCGGAGGTGGGTCGGCGCGCCAGCGCGCCGCGTTCGCGAACCGGAACGCGCTGACCGACGTCGTCGACGCCCTCGCCGGTCCCCGGTAGTCGCCACCGTCGGTTCACGGTGGTCACGGGGGCCGTTTTCGCTGGTCGGGGTCAGCTGACCGGGAAACGGCTACCCTGTGCCCAACTGGCTAACCGACTCCGGAGGTCCAGAAATGGTGACTGTCCAGGGACAGGACGATTCGGCCGAGGTCAGCTCGCTGACCAGCTACAGACCGGATTCCGGCGGAGACTCTCCGCTGGAGCCCTTGGCGTTGCAACTGACCGAACTCACCCACGCGCTGTTGGACAGCACGACCGTGGTGGGGGTGCTGGACCGGATCGTGACCGCGACCCGCCTGGTCATTCCCGGCGCCGACCTGGTCAGCGTGACCCTGCGCGGCCCCGGTGGGCAGTACTACACGCCGGCGGAGACCGATCCGGTCGCCGACGAACTCGACCAGCTCCAGTACGAGCACGAGGAGGGGCCGTGCGTCGACGCGGCCCGCATTCCCGGGCCGGCCCTCGCGGTTGCCGACGACCTCAGTTCCCAGCAGCTCTGGCCGAAGTTCGGCCCGGCCGCCGCCGAACGCGGCTACCTGTCGATCATCGCCACCGCGTTACTGCCGGATTCGCGGCCACCGCAACTGGTCGGTGCGCTCAACGTGTACTCCCGCAAACGATTCGGGCTGACCAGCACCGATCGCGACGTCGCGCTGCTGCTGGCCACCCACGCCTCGCTCGCGCTGGCGAACGTGCAGGCCTCCAGTACGGCCGCGCTACAGGCCGCCCATCTGCGCAGGGCCATTGAGAGTCGCGACATCATCGGCCAGGCAAAGGGAATCCTGATGAACCGGCGCGGCGTCGGCTCCGACGAGGCGTTCGCGATCCTGCGCCGGGTCTCCCAGGATCTCAACGTGAAACTGGCTGATCTCGCGCGCACCCTGACCGTCCGGCACACCGAACTCGACGTGCCGGGAATCGGTAGCTGATCACGCCGGACCCACTGCGGTTGGTTCCCTCGCATAGCTTGGCAGAAAGAAGCGGTGGTCCTGGTTGGATGTCCAACCGGGACCACCGCTTTTCACTCTCCCCGCCGGCAGTCTGCCCACCGGCAACCGCCTGCTGGCAAGGAAACGTAGAACGAAGACTGAGGCGAACGACGATCTACTCGGCCCTGGGCAGCCTGTTCGACCCGCGAATGACGCGGCCGAGGATCGACCTCCGACCGAAGGTTACTTCTTGAAGACGTCCTTGATCTTCTCGCCGGCCTGCTTCAGGTTTCCCTTTGCCTGGTCGGTCTTGCCTTCGGCTTCCAGGCCCTGGTCGTCCGTTGCCCGGCCGAGGCCTTCCTTGGCCTTGCCCTTAAGCTCCTCGGCCTTGTTGTCGATCTTGTCGCCTGTACTCATCGCCAACTCCTTTCGCTCGTCCGGGGGTACGCCTACTGGTTACCCGCTGGGTCGAGGCGCAAACCTGATGGGGCCACCTGATGGGACCACCAGCGCCTTTTCTCAGTCGGTTTCGGCCCTGCGCTGAAGCACGATCAGCGATCGGGCGGTAATGGTGAGGGAATCGGTCGAGGCCACCACGCGCGCGTCGGCGAGCGGATCACTGCTGGTCAGGCCGAGTGCGACGCTGCTGGCCTCGCTGGCGAACACCTCGCCGGTGGTGGTGTCGGCCACCACGTACCACTCCTCGCCGTAACTGGCATCGGGCAGTGTCAGCTCGATGTCCTCGTCGTGTGCGTTGAAACACAACAGGAACGAATCGTCCACGACCTGCTCACCGCGCTGGTCCAGTTCGGAGATTCCGTTGCCGTTGAGGAAAACCATGATGCACCGGCCGAAAGCGGCCTCCCAGTCCTGTTCGGACATTTCCTCGCCGGCCGGGGTGAACCAGGCGATGTCGCGCAGTTCGGCGCCCTTGCGGATGGGCCGGCCGGCGAAGAACCGGCGACGCCGGAACACCGGATGGTTGCGGCGCAGCGCGATCAGCCCGCTGGTGAAGGTGAACAGGTCCAGGTCAGTCTCGGTGCTCGACCAGTCGATCCAGCACAGTTCGTTGTCCTGGCAGTAGCCGTTGTTGTTGCCCTGCTGGGTGCGGCCGAGTTCGTCCCCGTGCAGCAGCATCGGCACGCCCTGGGACAGCATCATGGTGGCGAGCAGGTTGCGGGCCTGCCGGGCGCGCAGCGTGGTGACGTCCTCGTCGTCGGTCGGCCCCTCCTCACCGCAGTTCCAGGACCGGTTGTCGTCGGCGCCGTCCCGGTTGTCCTCGCCGTTGGCCTCGTTGTGCTTTCCGTTGTAGGAGACCAGATCGTGCAGGGTGAACCCGTCGTGCGCGGTGACGAAGTTGATCGAGGCGACCGGCCGTCGGCCGTCGGCCTGGTAGAGGTCGGAGGAACCGGTGATCCGGGAGGCGAACTCGCCCAGCGTCGCCGGTTCGCCGCGCCAGAAGTCGCGCACCGTGTCGCGGTACTTGCCGTTCCACTCGACCCGCAGCGGCGGGAAGTTGCCCACCTGGTAGCCGCCTTCGCCCAGGTCCCAGGGCTCCGCGATCAGCTTCACCCGGGAGACGACGGGGTCCTGCTGGACCAGGTCG
>CAJCJE010000853.1 GCA_903970565.1 Candidatus Melainabacteria bacterium
CGATTTCAAGGGCCAGGATAGTTCGCCGACACCCGCATCGTCACCGGCAGTCAGCACCCGTCACCGACACCCGCCCCGGTCGCCGAGCCGTGGAAGCTCAGCCGCGATCAGGTGGAGAAGCCGCGCGGCCAGTTGCCACCCGACATCAGGGCTGCTGATCGCGGGGCCGGACGTAGGACACATGGTTGGTGGGTCGGCGCGGACGGTCAGCCTCGCGTGACCGTGAGCGGTGAGGACAAGTTGGCGAAGGCGGCCGATGCAATGTTCGAAAAGTGGGGTTACCCGCCCCTGTCGGCGGCCGAACACGCCGAAATGAAGGTAGCCGTCCAGCTACGTCAGTAGTACGAACACACTGGTGGCAAACCACAACACGCGACCATCGTCCAGAACAACGAGCCCTGCCCCGGCCCCTATGGCTGCGGCACGCTACTGCCGGTGATGCTGCCCGAAGGATGCTCGTTGACTGTCTATGCTCCCAACGGCTACAGACGCACGTTCACCGGAGGTGTCTCCCGATGATCCCTCTCGAACTCTGGTATTCATTCGATCAAACCGAAGGTGACGTTGCCCGCACACATGAGGAATTGGACGCGGCGCTCGATCGACTCGCCGCAGTCTCGGACTCCCGGTGGGCGGCACTGGCTACGGTGAGCGAGGTGGACAATGTGCCGGGGCCGCTGCCGTATGCGGGTTTTCATGCCGACATGGATGCACTGATGTATCCCAGTCGACCGGAACGGGCCTACACCCGCGGGGAAGGTACGCCGGATGGAGAGCCCCTTCTCTATATGCAAGGCCACTCCGACAACGAGTTCCCGCCGAACTCAGAGATACCGGCCGTGCTGATTCGGCAGGCCGTACACGAGTTCGCCGATACTGGCGAGCGTCCCACGGGCGTTGAATAGCAGACCTGGAAGCGCGTGAACGTTGATTCAGGATCGGAATGGCCAGAGCCGTAGGCCTTGGCGTCGGCAACATCGCCACGGCGTGCGATCGGCTCGGCGCGTTGCGGGATTGGACGAGGACTATCGTTGCTGGTCATGTGGTTAGTATCAATCGGGGAGTTTTCCCGAGGACCAAGAGACATACTGGGCAGCGGTCCTGGGGTCGCCGAGCGGCGCGAGGTGGCTGCGTGACCAACCTGGAGCCGATCGACCGGGCGATTCTGCGGGAACTCGTGGTGGATGGCCGGTGCAGTTTCACCGATCTCGCCGAGCGGGTCGGGTTGAGCGTGTCCGCGGTGCACCAGCGGGTTCGGCGGCTGGAACAGCGTGGGGTGCTGCGCGGTTACGCGGCGCGGGTGGATTTCAGCGAACTGGATCTGCCGCTGACCGCGTTGATCTCGTTGACGCCGATCGACCCGGCCGCGCCGGACGACTATCCGGCGCGGTTGCAGCATCTGCCGCAGATCGAGTCCTGCTACTCGGTGGCCGGTGACGAGTCCTACGTACTCATCGTGCGGGTCGCCTCGCCGCTGGCGCTGGAGGAACTGCTGCGCTCGGTCCGGGAGTCGGCCAACGTGTCCACCCGCACCACGGTGGTGCTGTCCACCCCGTTCGAAACCCGACCCCCGGCGATCTGAGCCTCAGCGCGGGCTCGGCACGGTCGGTGCGGGATGCAGGGTGCCGTCCGGGCCGGGCAGGCAGGCCGCGGATTGGTTCGTGGTGGCCAGGAACGCGGTCAGGCAGCCGCCGAAGGCCGCATAGCCGGCGGCGTTGGGGTGGAAGGAGGACTGGAGGGCATGGCCGGCGCGCCGCGCGTTGCTCAGATCCTGCCAGGCCACCGTCAACCGGGTGAACCACTCGTTGGTCGCCTTCGCCCCTCCGGAGCACGCCTCGTGGCCGACGCCGGCCCCGGACAGGTCGAGGAAGCGCACGCCGGCAACGCCGGCCGCCCTGGCCAGACCGTTGTCCAGGATGTGGATACCGGTGTCCCGCACCCACGTCAGGTCGACTGTCTGAAATGGACACCCGGCCAGGCTTCGCAGGCCAGGCGCGATGTCCGGGCCGATCGGGGTCGCGTAGGACTGGAGGACGAGCTGGTAGCTGCCGGCGGCGTAGCCGGCGTGGGCCATCACCGTGCGGATGTCCCGCAGCACGTGCTCGACCTTCGGGATCATCGCATCGACCCGCTGCTGCCACTGCGGGGTGAACCCGCCGCTGCACCCTGCCGCGTTGCGGGTGAAGTAGGCCTGGATGCAGGCGTCGACCAGCTGCGAGAAATGCGGGTCGTCGTTGGCGCCGTCGCCGAGCACGATCGCCACGATCCGGTTGTGCGCGGCGATCGGCGCCAACTGCGCGGCCTGCGAGGGTTCGGTGTAGTGCGTGGTCCTGCCCAGCCCGATGGCCGGCGAGTCCGCGCCGGAACAGGCCAGGTTGACGGTGTGGGTGACACCGGGCACCGAGGTGTCGTCGACCTCGGCGCGCGTCGAGCGGTGACACCAGTCGCCGTTCGCGCCGTTGGTGGCCGCTGTGTAGTCACCGGCGCCCTCACCGGAAATCGTGCTGTCGCCCATCGTCACGATCGTCAGTGGCGCGGTCGAGGGCGGCCCGAGGTGCTTCACGGCCACCGGCGCGGTCGTCGGGACGTCGGTGACCAGGGCGAACGCCGCGAGCACCAGTACCGCGACCAGCGCGGCCCACTTGCGCCTCGGCGTGGTAGCGGGCCGTGCGGTGGGGGAGTGCACCTGCCCCAGTTTAGAGTCGACCAAGATCGATGACCGGCGGGACCGGGGTATTTCCGATCACCTCGGTCGACCGCCGCGTTGTCGGGGCCGGCGCGCGGCCGGGCCCCGACAAACACGACAACGACCAGCCCCGACAACCACGACGACTACTGGTCGGCCCAGTGGCGCTGGCCGGCCTCGGGCAGGGTGCCGATCGGGTCGTAGTAGGGGTATTCGCGGGCCAGGGCCTCCGGGTCGGCGAGTTCGATGCCGTTGCGGTAGTTCTTGGTCCAGTAGGACACACCCAGTTCGCGGTCGTAGGAGGCGAGCTGGTGCACCCAGCGCTTCCCGACGTAGGGCACGTCGCAGACGATGCGCGGGGTCGCGTAACCGGGCAGGTAGCCCATGATCGCGTGCTGGAGGTCCTGGGCCTCCCACACGGCGGTGCGCCAGTGCTCGGCGTTGGGGATCATGTCGCACATGTAGAAGTAGTACGGCAGGATGTTCGCCTCGCCCTGCAACGCGAAACACAGGTCCAGCAGGTCGGCCGGGGTCGCGTTGACGCCGCGCATGAGCACGCCCTGGTTGCGAACGTCCCGCACGCCGGCGTCCAGGGCCGCGTGCGCGGCCTCGGCGACCAGCGGGGTGACCGACTGGGCATGGTTGACGTGGGTGTGGATGGCCAGGTTCACGCCGCGCCGACGAGCGGTGCCGGCGACCCTGGCCAGGCCCTCGACGACCTTGGGCTGCAACCAGTGCTGCGGCAGCCCCGCCAGTGCCTTGGTGGCCAGGCGGATGTCGCGGACGGTGTCGATGTCCAGCACCCGCGTCAGGAAGGCTTCCAGCTGGTGCCACGGCACGTTCGCCACGTCGCCGCCGGAGACCACGACATCCCGCACGCCGGGGGTGCGTTTGAGATAGTCGATCATCGCGTCCCGCCGGTCCACCGGCTTGAGCGAGAGCTTGTGCTTGTCCACGGTGTTCGTGGAGTTGCCGACCAGGTCCATCCGGGTGCAGTGCCCGCAGTACTGGGGGCAGGTGGACAGCAGTTCGGCGAGCACCTTGGTGGGGTAGCGGTGGGTCAGCCCCTCGACGACCCACATCTCCGCCTCGTGCAGGGAGTCCCGCGTCGCGTACGGGTGACTCGGCCAGCGGGCGTCCCGGTCGGAACGCACCGGGATCATGTAGCGGCGGATCGGGTCCGCGTAGAACGCATCGGTGAACTCCGCCGGCGCGGCGTTCGGCACCATCGTGTTCATCATCTGCGG
>CAJCJE010000854.1 GCA_903970565.1 Candidatus Melainabacteria bacterium
CCCGATGTCGTTGAAACCCCGTGAGCCCTGCGCCAGTTCGGGACCGCTGAACCCCAGTACGCCGGCCGCCTCGGCCTGGACGATGGTCAGCAGGATGCTCTCCTGCTCGGCCGCCGGCAGACCGGCGAGCCGGCGGACCAGGCCGCCGCTGTCCCCGGCAGCCGCCCGCGCCTGGCGCCGGCCCGCGCGGACCAGACCGCGCAGCAGGTGCGGGACCACCCCACCGGCCGTGGCCTCGGTCCGCAGCGCCCGCAGGTCCAGTTTGATCGGCACCAGCAGTGCCTGGTCCAGATTCAGACCGGCGTCGAAGATGGCCAGGCCCTCGGCCGGCGTCATCGCCAGCACGCCGCCGCGACTCATCCGGGCCTGGTCGACCTCGCTGAGATGGGCGGTCAGGCCGGTGGTCTGTTCCCAGAGGCCCCAGGCCAGCGACAGCCCCGGCAGGCCAGCAGCCCGGCGGCCGGCCATCAAGCCGTCCAGGAAGGCGTTCGCCGCCGCGTAGTTGCCCTGGCCGGCCGACCCCATGAGGGCGGCGGCCGAGGAGAACACGACGAAGGCGTCGAGATCCAGGTCGCGGGTCAACTCGTCCAGGTGCCGCACCGCGTCGACCTTCGGCGCGAACACCCCGGCCAGCCGCTCCGGGGTCAGCGCGCCGATCACGCCGTCGTCCAGGACGCCGGCCAGGTGCAGCACACCGGACAGCCGGCCGGGCACCGTGCTCAGCAGCGCCGCGACCTGGTCGCGGTCGGACACGTCGCAGGCCACCACGGAGACCGCCGTGCCCTGCTCGGTGAGTTCGGCGACCAGGTCCGCCACGCCCTCGGCATCGTGACCCCGGCGGCTGGCCAGTACCAGGCTCCGCACGCCGTGCCGGGACACCAGATGCCGGGCCAGAACACCGCCCAGCGATCCGGTACCACCCGTGACCAGGACCGTCCCTTCCGGACCGAACACCGCCGGAACGTCCGGGGCCGCACCGGTGGGACGGGCCAGCCTCGGCCCGAAAGCGGTGGCGGCGCGCATCGCGATCTGCGGCTCACCGCTGGCCAGCACCGAACCCAGGATCAGGTGCACGTCGTTGGAGTCGGCGTCGATCAGCACGATCCGGTCGGGGTTCTCCGCCTGCGCGGCCCGCACCAGCCCCCATACGGCCGCCGCGGCCGGGTCGGTCACCGGGCCGCCGTCGGCGGGCACCGCGCCGCGAGTCGCCACCACCAGCCGCGAGTCCGCCGGCCCGTCCCCGGCCAGCCAGTCCTGAAGGACACCCAGTACCCGCGAGGTCAGTGCCAGCGGCGTGTCCGCGCCGCCGACGGCCCGCAGGAGCACCACGTCGGGGCCCGTGGCCAAAGCCGGGAGGTCCTCGGCGGTGGCCACCTCGGCCCAGGACGGCTGATCCGTGCTCAGGGGCAGCGACAGCTCGGTCCATTCGACCTGGAACAGCGAATCGCGGCTCTCGTCGGCGGCGGCCGTCTCCAACTGCTCCGCGGACACCGGCAGGGACACCAGCGAATCCATCGTGATCACCAGCTCGCCGGTCTCGTCGGCGGCCTGGAAGGACAGGGCGTCCGGGCCGCACGGCGCGACCCGCACCCGCAGCGCCGACGCGCCGACGGCGTGCAGCAGCAGGCCGTTCCACGCGAAGGGCAGCACCTGGCGGTCGTCGTCCGGGTTGGCGAAGGCGTTGGTGTGCAGGGCGGCGTCCAGCAGCGCCGGGTGAATGCCGAACCTGCCGGCCTGGTCCCGTTGCTCGTCGGGCAGGGCGACCTCGGCGAAGACCTCGTCGCCGCGTCGCCACACCGCCCGCAGACCCTGAAACGCCGGCCCGTAGGCGTAACCGCGCTCGACCAGGTCGGTGTAGAAGCCCTCGATCTCGACCTGCTGCCCACCTGCGGGCGGCCAGGCGGTGAAGTCGAACCTGGTGCCGCTGCCGCTCGGTGTCGCGGACAGCAGTCCGGTGGCGTGCCGCGTCCACACGTCCGCACCGGTGTCCTCGCGCAGCGAGTACACGTCCACCGCGCGCGAACCGGTCGCCCCCGGTCCACTCACCGCGACCTGAAGCCGCACCCCGCCGTGCTCGGGCAGTACCAGCGGCGCCTCGATCACGAGTTCTTCCAGGACACCGAAACCGAACTCGTCACCCGCCCGCACCGCGAGGTCGACGTAGACCGTGCCGGGAATGAGCACGACGCCGCCGATCGCGTGGTCGGCCAGCCAGGGATGGGTCCGCAGCGACAGACGCGAGGTGAACACCAGACCGTCGGACTGCGGCAACGGCACCACCGCACCGAGCAGCGGGTGGTCGGCCCCGGCCAGTCCCAGTGACGCGGCATCGGTGACCGAATCGGCCAACTGGAGCCAGTAGTGCTGGTGGTCGAAGGCGTAGGTCGGCAGGTCCACCCGCGCCGAGGTCGCCCCGGCGGGCAGCATCTGGGCCCAGTCCAGCGCGACGCCGTGCACGAACAGTTCGGCCATCGAGGTCAGCAACCGCCGCAGGCCACCGTCCTCGCGCCGCAACGAGCCGGTCACCACGATGTCGGAATCGGCGTGGTCGACGATCTCACTGATCGGCTGCACCAGCACCGGATGCGCGCTCACCTCCAGGAACACCCCGTGCCCCTGGCCGAGCAGTTCCGCAACGGCCGGCCCGAAACGCACCTGGCCGCGCAGGTTGCGGTACCAGTAGCCGCCGTCGACGATCCCGGCTTCCTGAATCCAGTCGCCGGTGACCGTGGAGTAGAACGGGACGGTCGGGGCCTGTGCGCTGATCCCGCCCAGTGATTCGGCGAGGGTGTCGCGGATGTCCTCCACGTGCCGGGTGTGCGAGGCGTAGTCCACCGCGACCCGCCGCACCCGGACACCCTGATCGTCCAGTACCTCCAGCGCCTCCTCCAGCGCCTCGGCATCACCGGCGATCACCACCGAGGAGGGCCCGTTCACGGCCGCCACCTCGACCCGGCCGGCCCACCGCTCCAGCCGCGCCGCCGCCTCGTCCTCGGCCAACGCGACCGACGCCATGCCGCCACGTCCGGACAGGCCGGCGGCGATGGCCTGGCTGCGCAACGCCACCACCCGCGCGGCATCCTCCAGCGAGAGCGCGCCAGCAACACACGCCGCCGCGATCTCACCCTGGGAGTGGCCGACCACCGCGTCGGGCTCGACCCCCACCGAGGCCCATACCGCCGCCAACCCCACCATCACCGCGAAACACGCCGGCTGCAACACATCCACGCGATCCATCAGGCCGGAATCGGCCTCGCCGCGCAGCACCTCCACCAGCGGCCAGTCCACCCACCGCTCCAACGCGGCGGCGCACTCCGCGATCCGCGCCGCGAACACCGGGGAGGAATCCAGCAGTTCCCGACCCATCCCGACCCACTGCGTCCCCTGACCGGGGAACACCCACACGACCTTGCCCGGCGTACCCGAACCGGTCACCAGACCGGGGGCGTTCTCGCCCTGGGCCAGACCGGTCAACCCGGCCAACGCCTCCTCGGCCGAGGCCGCCACCACCACGGCCCGCTCGGCCAGCACCGCCCGGCCGGTCGCCAACGTCCCGGCCACCGCCGCCAGCGACACGTCCTCGGCGCCCGCGACGAACGCCGCCAGGCGTTGCGCCTGCGCCGCAAGGGAAGCGGTGGTGCCGGCCGACACCACCAACGGCACCGTGCCGCCGATCGGTGCCTGCTCCGTCGCGGGCACCGGTTCCTCGGGCGCTTCCTCGACGATCAGGTGCGCGTTCGTCCCGCTGGCACCGAACGAGGAGACTCCGGCCCGGCGCGGGTGGCCGTTGCGCGGCCACTCGCGGGCCTCGGTCAGCAGTTCGACCGCGCCCGAGGTCCAGTCGACCTGGGGGCTCGGCGCGTCCACGTGCATGGTCGCCGGGAGCACCCCGTGCCGCAGGGCCTGCACCATCTTGATCACACCGGCCACCCCGGACGCGCCCTGGGTGTGCCCGATGACGGACTTCACCGAACCCAGCCACAACGGCTGCTTCGGGTCTCGGCCCTGCCCGTACGTCGCCAGCAGCGCCTGCGCCTCGATCGGGTCGCCCAGCACGGTGCCCGTGCCGTGACCCTCCACGGCGTCCACATCGGACGGTGAAAGACCCGCGCTGTCCAGCGCCCGGCGGATCACCCGCTGCTGCGCCGGCCCGTTGGGCGCGGTCAGGCCGTTGGAGG
>CAJCJE010000855.1 GCA_903970565.1 Candidatus Melainabacteria bacterium
TCACGTCGACGAGTAGCCATGTCTAGCGCGGTGACCGAGCCGGGCGGGGTACTGGCCACCATCGGCTCCACCCCGCTGGTGGAGCTGACCCGCCTGCACCCGGCGGCCCGGTTCCGGACCTACGCCAAGCTGGAGGCGCACAACCCCGGTGGCAGCATGAAGGACCGCTCCGCGTTGGAGATGCTGCGAGAGGGCATCCGGGAGGGCGTGCTCGTGCCCGGCCGGTCGGTGGTGGTGGAGTCCAGTTCCGGCAACCTGGGCATCGGACTGGCCCAGGTGTGTGCCTACTTCGGACTGCGGTTCATCTGCGTGGTGGACCCCAGGACCAACGAGCAGAACATCGCGATCATGCGGACCTTCGGCGCCGAGGTCGAGGTGGTGACCGGCACCGACCCGGTCACCGGCGAGTACCTGCCGGTGCGAATTCGCCGGGTGCGCGAGCTGGTCGCGACCATCGACCACGCCTACTGCCCGGACCAGTACAACAACCCGCTCAACCCCAGGGCGCACCACCAGACCATGCGCGAGATCGTGCAGGCACTGCCCGGTGGCCCGGACTTCCTGTTCTGCGCCACCAGTTCCTGCGGCACGCTGCGCGGCTGCTCGGAGTACGTGCGGGCCAACAACCTGCCGGTGACCATCATCGCGGTGGACGCCGAGGGCAGTGCCATCTTCGGCCGCCCGGTCGGTCCCCGGCTGATCCCGGGGCACGGCGCCTCGGTCCCGCCCGGCCTGTTCCGCGACGACCTCGCCGACGCCGTGGTGCACGTTGAGGATGTCGAGTGCGTGCGCGGCTGCCGCGCGCTCGCCGCGAGGGAGGCCATCCTGGCGGGCGGCTCCTCCGGCGCGATCGTGGCCGCGCTGGAGGAGATGGACGAGCGCATCCCGAGCGGCGCCAGCTGCGCGCTGATCTTCCCCGATCGCGGGGAGCGATACCTGGACACCATCTACAACGACGACTGGGTCGAGGCGCACTTCGGCGCGATTCCGCAGCCGCGCGACCGTGCCCTGATGGAGGCCGCGCCATGCTGATCCTCGGCGCTGACGAGGTCCGGGACGTGCTCGACGGCGCGGAGACCGACGTGCTGGAGGTGGTGCGGCAGGCCTATCTGCTGCACGCGCGGGAACAGACCGCCGTGCCGCACTCGGTGTTCCTGCGCTTCCCCGACGACGAGCGCAACCGGATCATCGCGCTGCCCGCCTATCTGGGCTCCGACACCCCGGTGGCCGGGATGAAGTGGATCGCCTCCTTCCCCGGCAACGTGGCGGCCGGTCGCGAGCGCGCCTCGGCGACGATGATCCTGAACTCCATGCGGACCGGGGAGCCCGAGGCCATTCTGGAGGCATCCACCATCTCCGCCCGGCGCACCGCGGCCAGCGCCGCGATCGCGGCCGCCACCCTGACCGCCGCCACCCCGGACACCGGGGTCACCCTGGTCGGCTGCGGGGTGATCAACTTCGAGGTGCTGCGGTTCCTGCGCGCCGCCCTGCCCGAACTGCAAGCGGTGACCCTGTTCGATCTCGACCCGCAGCGGGCCGAACGGTTCGGCCGCCGGTGCGCGCACCAGTGGCCGGAGCTGGCGATCACCGTGGCCGAGGGCATCGAGCCGGCGATGGCCGCGCACCGGCTGGTCTGCCTGGCCACCACGGCCTCCCGCCCGCACCTGGACGCGCGGCACTGCCGGCCGGGCACGCTGATCCTGCACCTGTCGCTACGTGATCTGTTGCCGGACACCGTCCGCTCAGCCACCAACATCGTCGACGACGCCGACCACGCGTGCCGGGCCGCGACCTCCCTGGACCTGGCCGCGCGGCAGACCGGGAACCGGGATTTCATCGCCACCTCGATCGGCGAGGTGCTGGCCGCCACCACGCCCTACCGGCGCGACGAGCACGGCCTGACCGTGTTCTCCCCGTTCGGTCTCGGCATTCTCGACCTCGCGGTAGCCGATCTGGCCCGCCGCGCCGCCGAACGCCTCGGCCTCGGCACCCGACTGCCCGGCTTCCTGCCCACCCCCGAACCCGCTCCCGCGCAGGCCACCGTCTAAAGGCGCGCGGCGCGGTGTCACCCGCGCCGCGTGAATGCCGGTGACCAGTTCAGCTGAACTGGTCACCGGCATTCACGTATTCAACTGGCGGAGGAGGGGTTACGGGCTCGGGCTGAGCGTGGCGGGCGGGTGGTCCCGGATCACGGTCAGCAGTTCGGCCGGATCGGCGGCGTAGCAGAGGCGGTGGCCGGGCAGGCGCACCAGTTCGGTGTCCCCGCAGGCGGCCCAGCCCGTGACCCCGCGCTCGCCGAGATCCTGGCCGGCCCAGGAGATCACCGTGATCGGGCCGGGCAGCCGGTCCGGGTCGGCCGGCTGGTAGTCGGCCAGTGCCGCCTCCTCGGTCCGCAGCGACCGCACGCCGTCCGCTATCACCGTCGGCAGCGGGTTTCCGTTGATGGTCACCACGGCGGACAGCACCCGCGCGGCCAGGTCGTCCTCGGTGCGTGGCGGCGTCGGCCGCGCGTGCTGCGGGCCGGGACTGCCGGACACGAACAGCCGGCTCGGCGGCGTGGCGCCACGGCGTTGCAACTCCACGGCCATCTCGTAGGCCAGCAGCGCCGCGCTCTCGTGGCCGAACAGGGCAAACTCTCCGGTCAGGGACTCGCACAGGGACGAAACCAGGTGCGCCGCCTGCGCCGGGAAGCCCGAGGGCGCGCCCTCCAGGGGCAGCCGCAGGTGGCAGGTGTGCCAATCGCCGATCACGTCCGGCCAGCGGTCGAACTGGAGGTCACCGTTGCCCGGACTCGGCACGCAGATCAGCGCCGCCCGATCGACGCGATCGTCCGCGCACGCACGCGAGCGCAGCAACGACGAGTCCCACGAATGCCGCATCGGCCAGCCCCCACCTTTCACGATCAGTAGTCGGCACAGCCTGCTGATCTGGGCATTCATATTGCTGTTGTCTCGCTATCGCCCGCTATTTCCACTACGCGCTGCGCCGACAGCGTCCCGATACGCGGCCGTTCTACGTTCGTGTCATCCGCAAAATCGCCCAGGCTTTCATCGAGACCGCCGGGCGATCCGACCGAAAGGCAGCCCCACGATGCGTATCCGCGCGACCGCTGTCCTGTTCGCCACCGTCGCCGCCCTCCTCGGGGTGGGAGCGGGCGTGGCTGCCGCAGCCGTCCCGCCGCCCGCCGCGCCCGTCTCGGCACCGGCCGCCGGCGCACTCACGGCGCACGCTTCCGCCGCGCCGGCCGACGGCAGTGGCGGCGCGTCCGACACCCCCTGGGGCTGAGCGTCCGTCCAACGCGCGGCGTCAGTCCAACTCTGAGTGTCAGTCGAACTCGATGCGCTGCTCCGGCAACCGCCCCGCCGCCTGGCGCGCGGCGCCGAGTTCGTCCAGGGCGCGGGCGCGCCAGGGTTCGTTCTTCTGAGTGGCGAAGGCGTTGGCCGCCTGCACGAAGTACTGTTCGGCACGCTCGTGCTCACCACGCCTGGTATGCACCTGGCCCAGACCGAAAGCGGCGTGCGCCTGCGCGTTCCGCTCGTGCGAGAGCCGGCAGATCTCGACGGATTCGGTGTAGTAGATCTCGGCCGTGTCCAACTCGTTCTGCTCCAGCATGGTGGAGGCCAGCCCGTTGAGCGCGTAGCACTGCCCGACCCGGTCACCGATCAGCCGGGTGAGATCCAGGGTCTCCTGGAACACCGCCTTCGCCGCCAGCATCTGGCCGGTTTCCTGGAACACCTCGCCCAACCGGTACAGGGCCTGCGCCTGGAGCCGCTGGCTGCCCAGAACCTGGCCCAGCGTCAGCGACTCCTTGGCCAGGGTCTCCGCCCGCTCCGGCTGGCCCAGGTCGAGGTAGGCGCGGGCCAGCCCGCTGAGCAGGTGCGCCTGCGCGCCCTGGTCGCCGGCGCCCCGGAACTTCTCCAGCGCCTGCTCGTACCGGGTGACCGAATCCTCCGGTCGTCCCTGGATTCGATCCAGGTGCGCCAGGTTGCGCAGCACCAGCCCGAGGCCCGTCTCGTCGTCGATCTCCTCGAACAGCGCCAGTGCCGCGCGGAGGATCTCCGCGTCCTGCTCGCTGTGCTGAGCCACCCCGAGCGAACCCAGCGACGCCAGCACGGCCGCTTCGCCGCGTCGATTGCCCGCCGCCCGGACCACCTCCAGCGCGATCCGGTGCGTCGAGCGCCATTCGGTGAACAGGCCCCGCGCCTCGAACACGGCCACCGTGGCCGTCGCCAGCTCCCAGCACAGCTCGTCCAGACCGAGTTCGGCGGCCTGGCCGATCGCGGCCTCCAGGGACGGCCGCTCCTCGTCGAACCAGGCCATCGGGTTGTCGAGGAAACGCTCGAAGCTGCCGGCCGCGCCGTCCCAGCGCGGTGTCCGTCCACGTAACACGGTGTAGTCACCGCCGTGCAGGCGCAGGTGCGCCTCCTCGGCGAAGGCGAGCAGGCCGCCCAGCACCCTGATGACCGCCCGCTCGCACCTGTCCTCGTCGTCGGTGGCCAGCCGCCGCTCGTGCGCGAACACGCGGACCAGACCGTGTATCCAGTAACGCGGCTGGCCGGTGAGGGGAGAGGCGCCAGCCTCCAGCAGTCGCGCGTCGGCCAGTTCGTCCAGCACCGCGGCGCCCTCGTCCACGCCGCATTCCAGCAGCGCCGCCGCGTTCCAGGCACTGAACTCGCGCAGGTCCAGCTTGCTCAGCAGGCGCAGCAGGCGCTGCGCCGTGTCGCTGAGCGAGTCGTAGACCTCCGCCAGCAGGGAACGCACCCCCACCTCGCCGTGCGCCAGCTCGTCCAGCCGGGACCGCTCGTCCTGCAACCGCGCCACCAGCGTGTCGACCGTCCAGTGCGGGTGCGCGGACAGTCGCACGCCGGCCAGCCGCAGCGCCAGCGGCAGGCCGCCGCACATGTCGATCAGTTCCCGCGTCGTCGACGCCGAGGCCGCCACCCGCCGCGTTCCACTGATCAGGCCCAGCAGCTCAACGCTCTCGGCCGGCGACATCAGCTTGACCTCGACCGCCAGCGCCTTGGGGATACCGGCCAGCCTGCTCCGGCTGGTGACCAGCACCGCGGCCCCCGGCACTCCCGGTAACAGGCCGTCGATCTGCTGCTCGCTGGCCACGTCGTCCAGGATGATCAGCAGGCGCCGGCCGGCCACCAGGGTGCGTAACAACTTTGTCCGCTCGTCCAGACTCTTCGGCACCGCGTCCGGCTGCACTCCCAGCGCCCGCAGGAAGTCACCGAGCACCGCCGCGGTGCTCAACGGCCGGGTGCTGCTGCCCTGAAGGCAGGCGTGCAGCACGCCGTCGGTGAACCTCGACCGCACCCGGTGCGCCACGTGCACGGCCAGAGTGGACTTGCCGCAGCCGGGCGACCCGGTGATCACCGCGATCGGCACCAGTTCCGGCCGGTCGTCGACGAGTACCGCCTCCAGTTCGGCCACGAACCGGTCGCGGCCGACGAAGTCCGGGATGTCCGCTGGCAACTGCTGCGGCACCGGCAAGGACACGGCGGTCTCAAGGGGTGGATGTTCCTCGGCGCTCCCGCTCAGTTCCAGGCCGGCGTCGTGGGCCAGGATGGCGCGCTCAAGATGGCGGAGTTGGTCGCCCGGCTCGACGCCCAGTTCGTCCAACAGGCACCGGCGGGCCGACCGGTAGGCCGCCAGCGCGTCCGCCTGCTGTCCCGAGCGGTACAGCGCCAGCATCAGGAAGCCCCACAGCCGTTCCCGCAGCGGATACTCCGTGGTCAGCGAGACCAGTTCGTCGATGAGTTCACGGTGCACACCGAGGCCGAGCCGGATTTCGATCAGGTCCTCCATCGCCATGATCCGCCGTTCCGCCAGGCGGTGCGCGATGGTCTCCACGGAGCGTCCCGGCACCCCGGACAGGGCCGGGCCGCTCCACAACTCCACGGCCTCGGTCAGGTGGCGCAGCGCCAGTGCCAGATCGCCGCTCGCGGCCGCGGACCGGCCGGCCGTCAGCGCGTCGTCGAAGCGCAGGTAGTCCAGTTCGGTCCGGGCGAGCCGGATGGTGTAGCCGACCGGGCTGGTGTCGATCAGTCCGGGTCGTGTCAGGGCACGCCGCAGGGCGGAGATGCAGATCTGGATCTGGCCCCGCGCGCTGGGCGGCGGGTACTCGTCCCAGACCGCGTCGATCAGCTTCTCGACGGTGACCACGTGGTTGGCCGACATCAGCAACATCGCCAACACCACCCGCTGCCGGGCCGCGTTCACCGGCACCGCGCGACCGTCGATTCTGACCGTGAGCGGGCCCAGGACTCGAAAAGCGGTCTCCGCCATTCGCCACCCGTTCAACGTGCTGCTCCGGCCGATGGATGGTACCCCGCAACAGTACCTCGCCGATTCGCGTCGGATAAGTGCAGATCAGGACCATGATTGGCAATCTGACGGCCGGTTCATACACCACCGGTGGAAGGTGAGGGGTGGGCATGAATACCCACACCGTTCACAGGTAATCACTCCTCCTTTCGGGGGTACCAGGCATTTCGGCCATCGGCCCACCGGTCGGACGGCCGTCGCGGTCGGACGATCCACGCCCCGCTGTTCGAAATGTTCGGTTCGGGAATTCGACTACCCGATTTCACCGCAGGAAGCGCGGGCGACGAGCGTCGGTTCGAACGTCAGCCGTGCCGATTCGCCGGGGTTTTCCACAATCAGTTCCTCAGCCCGCTGCCCCATCCGGTAGGACGGTTGCGCGATGACCGTGATGCCGAGGGTCGGCGCCCGGACGAAGTCGTCCATCGTCAGAAATCCGATGTCGTCCGGGATCGCCAGCCCGCGACCGGTCAGCGCGGAGTGGACGGCGACCGTACGCCGGCCGGTGAGGCAGACGATCGCGTCCAGCCGAGCATTGCGCCCCACCAACGCCCCCACCCCGTCAGCGACGTGTTCGTCGGCGTCCACCGGCGCCACCGCCTCCGCCGGCAGTCGCAGGCCCGCTCGGCCAGCCCCTGCCGCGGTCCTTCGGTGCGATCGACCTGCGATGGCCGGGTGCCGGAGGTGATCACGCCGACGAGTGCCGACCCCATGCGACCAGGTGCTCCGCGATCAGCCGGCCGGCCGCGATCCGCCGCGTCGGTCAGGCCGCGACCCGCACGCCGCCCCGAGGCGAGCCGGACCGGCCGGCAGGTGGTTGGTGGACGCCACGGCGAGCGGCCGACGGCGGTGGAGGCTTCGGGACGAATGTGGTTGGGCAGGGGAAAGGCGTCGGGAGCTACAGCATGGTGACGAGCATGTATCCCATGACGATGCTCATCGCGATCTTGTAGCAGGCGGCCGAGCGTGGTGCCAGCAACGCGGAGCTGCCCTTCGTGGTGTCCACGGTGGTGGACCGCTGGAGCGTTGCCACTCCACCCGAACCGTTGGTCACGTGCGCACTGGTGGCAGGCGCGTGCGCGGCGCGGTCCACCGCCGGTCGCGGGGTGATGCGGTCGATCACCACAACGGCGTAACCCATCATGAACAGCGACAGCACCAGCGCGAGGGTGGGCAGCCGCGCGGCGGCGCCGCCCATCCCGCCCATGCCGGCCATCGGACCGGTCGCGCTCGCGGCGGGCAGCGCGAGGAACATGTACACCATCGTTCCACTGTGGACAGCGTGTGGCAGGTAGTGTCCGGTCGCCATACCCGCACCGGCACCCTGCCGGGCGCTGAGCACGGCCCGGACCACGAACCACACCACGGCGATGGTGAAGAAGACCTCCCACAGTCGACTCCATCCGCTGCCCGCCAACGGATTACGGCTCGGCACGAGCATGCCGGCCATGGTCACGCCCATCACCAGGTGCACCACGTCGATGTCGCGTTCCACCGATCTACGCAACACCGGCCCGAGGACCAGCCGGATCGCGCAGTAAACGGCGACCACCAGCATGAGCACCGCGAAGATGTCCGCGAGCCAGGCAGGTCCACCCATTGTCTCGATCCTTTCGTCCGTTCTGGCGGATGGGTCAGGCCGCCGCGGCGGCTGATGTCGTGTCAACAGCCGTGTCGCGGATGCGCAGCGGCCAGTACGCGGCGGCGAGCAAGGCCAGCAGCGGACCGGTATTGGGGTCGGTGCCCTGGCCGCCGATCACCCCGCCAACGGCTTCGCCCACCACCCAGATCACCGCGGCGACCACCACGGCCAGCACCAGCAGCGCACGTACCACCGGCGCGGGGAGGAACACGCCGACCGCGATCACGGCCAGCACCACCGCCAACACGATGGAGACCACCAGGCCACGCCCGGCGCTCAGGCTGGTGGCGGCGTTGTCGATCGCGACCAGCCACTGCGGTTGCCCGGACGCCATTTGCGCGATCATGTCGTGCACTGCCTGCGACGCCCGATTTGCCGCCGGAACCAGGGCGAAGAAGGCCAGGATGACCCACAGCACCAGCCACACCAGCTTGGCTGCCAGCGCACCGACCGGTCGAGCGGCCACGAACCACGCCGACGCGCTGCCGGTAGCCGATGGGCCCGTCGCTGGAGTGGTGGGCCAGAGCAGGACGGCCAGCACGGCATAGAGAATGACCGCGCCCGGCGCGCCCGAGAGCGGGTCCGCGCCACCGGCCAACACGCCGCCGAGTCCCTCGCCGAACCACCACACACCCAACGCCCAAACGATCGAGGCGACCAGGGCCGGCTTCACCGTCGGACGCCAGGCGATGCCCAATCCCAACAGCAGTTGGATGGTCGCGAAAGCCGTGTTCGTGCTCACCGGATTGTGCTCGACGATGCCCGCTGCCCAGGTGATCGAGTCCGCGATCCAGGCGGGGTTGCCCTGCGCCGTCGGCGCCAGGATCTGGCTGCCGAACGCCTTGGTGAACATGTACGACTGGTACTGCAACACGCCGTCCCACAACCACACCGCCGCGAGTACCAGTTGCAGCCAGCGCCGCAGGTCCGGTGGCACCCACCGACCCGGCGTCGCCGGTCGATCATGATCTGATGCCGCGACGGGTGCGTCCGTGGCGATGTCGGTCATCATGGGTCCTTCCTGGGCAATCCTCGGTCGAGCAGCGGAGGTCGGCAGGTGATCTCAGGCGGCGTCACGTCGAGCGGCCGGCGGCCGGTCCGCTCGACCATCCGGCGAACCGTGCCGCGGCGGATTTCCCGGCCATGCCCTGGACCGGGACAGGACCCTGGTCGTCCGTGAGGCCGTCGTCGCGGTACGGCCAGGACCCGGTTGGGCCTGCGGCTGGCGACTCAGCGCGGCAGTCAGGATCAGACCGAGCACGACCGGGAGGTGGGTGGCCAGTCGGGCCCAGTCGACGGCGCCGTCGGCCAGGTCGAACACCGACGCGACACCCAGCACGAGGACGAAGCTGGCCAGTACCGGCACCTGGGTCGCCGCTCGGCGGGTGTTGAACCCGACCAACAGCAGGATCACCCCGAACGCCAGGTTGAACGCGGCCGACTCATGGTCCATGTGCTGGCTGACCGCCATGCTCGTCGGCATTCCGACCGGTGTGAACAGGCTGGACACTCCGATGGTCAACTGCGCGATCGCGACCATGATCAAGGCAGCTTTCAGCGGCAGCCGCCAGCGTCCCCGGCGCGGCAGCACGACCTTCGACAGGACGATGTCGGTGATGTCGGGTTGTTCGGTGGCCACGGACACTCGGAGCAGCCGATTCAACGAAGCAGCCTGTTCATACCAGGCGCGGCATGTCGCGCAGTCGGCCAGGTGCGCCTCCAGCGCATCGGGCGAAACGGCATCGGCCTCGCCGTCAAGGCGCGCGGAGAGTGCCTCACGAGCGGTATCGCAGTCCACGTCTGCCAGGTCGTTGCCTGGTGGGTGGAAGTTCCCGAGCCGGCCGAGGAATTTTCGGCAACCGGGTGGGTGTGTTCTAGGGTGATCGAGGGCGACCGAACGATGAGGAGCACAGGTGGACGACGCGGAGATCACCGACTGGGCGCTGGCCGCCCAGCAGGGTGACCGTGACGCGGCAGCGGCATTCATCCGAGCGACCTCGCCCCAGCTGCACCGAATGCTCCGCTATCTCGGCAGTCCCGAGCAGGCTCCGGATCTTGTCCAGGAAACGTACTTACGGGCGTTTGCCGCACTGGCCCGTTATGCCGGGCGAGCACCGGCCCGACTGTGGTTGCTGGCCATCGCCCGCAACGTCGCGGCGGACCACATCCGACAGGCCCGCGCTCGGCCGCGGCTGAACCCGAACGCGGACTGGCACAGTGAGGCCGACCACCGTCATCCCGTCGCCGAACCGGCCGGCGTGGTCACCGTGCATGACGCCATCCAGGCTCTCGAACCCGACCGCCGAGAAGCCTTCGTCCTCACCAAAATAGTGGGGCTGTCCTACCAGGAAGCCGCCGAGGCTTGTCGCTGTCCCGTCGGGACCGTTCGTTCCCGCGTCTATCGCGCACGCGCCGACCTGATCACCGCGCTCGGCGAGAACGACGCCCCGATGACCGCCTGGGGGCCGTAGCGGGTCCGATCCGCTATCGGCTCGGACCACCGGAACCCGACTCGTCCCGCTGACGTCCTTCTCCCTTCCAGCGGATTCGGCCCATCTCATCCTTGCTGGCCGGTCTGCGCGACGGTGGTGGACGGCGTGGTGGACGGCGCTGCGCAGCCACATCGACCGTATATCACCATATCAACGGGTTCACGTCGACATCGACGAAGCCGTTGGACTGGGCGACCGCGTTCGCCCAGTCCCGTATCCATAGACGTGGCAGAACAAGCGTTGCGCACTGGTGGCCGCGCCCGGGCGTAGCCACGGGCTGACGTCCACGGCCAGTACCAGCCCTCCGTCAGCGGCGCGGGGCAGCGGCAGCCCCGAGAGCGTGCCCCGGAGCCGGTCTATCTTGATCCGACCGTGGTTGACCGCGTCGTAGAGGGCGCCGTGTCCGCTCAATAGGACTTAAGCCGCCACGGATGGACACGGTCCGTCCGGCGATCATCCGGGAAATATTCCGTCGATGTGTGACCGAGGGGGGACTTGAACCCCCACGTCCGGGCAATTACCCGGAAGGCGCCCCTAATGCTTAGCGCGCTCGGCCCATATATGAAGGAGCAATAGTCAATACCTGTGGATGAAGATCTTTTATGCGGCGGTGGGTGCGGGTTGTTCGTCGGGTCGTTCGACGAGCGCGCCGTTGACGAACACCGCCCCGGCGCGGACGAGCGCGACCAACTGCGGCGCGTTGACCAT
>CAJCJE010000856.1 GCA_903970565.1 Candidatus Melainabacteria bacterium
TCACCCCGGCCCAGATCGACGACATCCAGTTCGTCCGCCGGACGAACGCCGCCTACCGGCGCCCGGCCGACCTGCCCAGGCACTTCGCGGTCACCGCGCAGGGCCTCGCCGACCGGGTCGCCGCGCTGCCCGAGGTCATCACGCCGTTTCAGGGCAAGGTGCTGACCAGCGGGGACTTCCTGACGATCTGGGCGGTGGAACTGGTCGTCCACCATCTCGACCTCGCGGCCGAACTCGCCATCGACGAACCCAGCCCCACCGCGCTGCGGCTGGCTCGGGACACCGTCGAGGCCATCGCCGGCGGTCCGCTGCCCAGCGACCTCGACGACGAGACCGTGGTGCTCGCCGGCGCCGGCCGTGTCCCGCTGGACCGAGCACAGGCCCGCGCGGCCGGTTCCCCCGCCGCGCGGCTACCTGTCCTGGGCTGATCGCCCCAGCCGAGAATCAGCCGTCCGAACGGCGGCGGTGCAGGGAGAACTTCTCGAACACCGACAGTTCGCCGGAGGGCTTGTTCACGTTGTAGTAGGTGACATAGATCGAAGTGGTGTCGCCGGGGTAGCGGCCGGGATCGACGGTGAACGCGGCGAAACCGTAGGGGTGCTCGAGATCGCGCACCGCGCTCCAGACCGCCTCTTCCCTGGTGTAGGTCGGCACCCGCTTGCCCGTGCTCGGACTGGCGGTCGCGGACACCGAGGTGATCACCTTGCCGGTACCGTCGGTGAAGAAGCTCTGGTTGGTGGTACCGGAAACGCCGCCGCCGCCGAGAATCATGTGCACCGTGCCGAGCGTCGAGTCGATCGACTCGGTCGCCGAGGACACCGGGTTCGGGGTCAGCGTCTCGCTGCCGGAGACCACGCCGCGCACCGCCAGCGACCGCTCGTAGTCGTGCTCGTGCCCACACAGCACCAGGTCGACGCCGTAACGGTCGAACAGCGGGCCGTACTTCTGCCGAAGGCCGAGGTCGGAGCCGTTGGCGTCGGAGGAGCTGACCATCACCTGGTGCATGGCCACCACGATCCAGTCGACGTCGCGAGACCTGCTCGCGGCGGCCAGTTCCCGCTCCAGCCAGGCCAGCTGCCGGCCACCGGAGTAGCCGCTGATGTAGATGTCGCCGCCGTCCTGTAGGCAGTTGTCGTCGTTCTGTAGCACGATCACCTGCACCGAGCCGACGGTGAAGGAGTACCAGAGGCCGGCCAGTTCGGGATCGGTCTCGGTGGAGGGCACCCGGAAGTAGGCCTGGAAGGCGTCCAGACCGATGGCGCCGTTGGACTTCTCGATCTCGTGGTTGCCGGCGGCCGGCATCCACGGCCGGAACCGGGCCGAGCGGGTGTTGTTGGTGAAGAAGTTGTTCCAGGTGCGGACCCGGTCGACGTCCAGGTTGGCGTAGCAGAGGTCGCCGTTGAGCAGATGGAACAGCGGCGCGACGGTCTCGATGCCGGTGACGATGTCCTTGGTCGCCGGGGTCGAGTTCGCGTCGAGGCCGACCGTGCCGTCGAGTTCCCAGGTGACCTGCGGCGCGGACTGGTCGCCGAAGCTGGTGAAGGTGAACGGGGCGCGCCCGGACGGCGCGGTGCGGAAGGTGCCCGCGTCCGGGGTGGCGCCGTCGTGCTGCACCGCGTAGATGTACTCGGTGCCGGGGTGGAGCTGCTCCAGTTCGGCGTGGTGAATCCACACCGTGCGACCGGAGGCACCGTCGACGTAGGTCGTCGTCTCCGCCTGCACGATCCCGCCGAAGCCGCCCTCCAGCGTCCCGTAGAGCACCCTCGGCCTGCCGACCGAGCCGTCCGTGAGCCAGGAGGCCACCATCTGCCGCGCCGGATCGCGGCCGAAGGTCAGGTGCAGGCCCTGCACCGGCGTGGCGCCACCGCCGATACTCGGCACGAACGCGGGACTCGCTGGCCCGTTCTGGCTCGCGGGCGCCGCGTCGGCCACGGTGACGCCGAGCAGCGGTGCGGCGGCAGCACCCGCGCCGACCACGCCCAACAGTCCCAACGCATTACGGCGGGTAACCGCGTGCTTGCTGTCCTCGGACATCGATTCTCCTCGCGAGCTCGGGAACCAGGTGAACCTAGAACGGAAGTACGACGTCGCCATGAACACGACCTGTCCGGCGAGTGAAGCATGGCAGCTCACGCCTGGTCCGCCGCCTCCCCACGGACCTGGAAATTCCGGGAAAGACGGTGTGGTCCGAGGAATCAGGAGCCGATGCCGATAGTGGCCGCGCCTCGGGCTCGTAGCGCGTCGATCGCGGCCGGTACGTCGGCGGCGGCGGCGAAGGCGGCCGTCGCGGCGTGAGTTCCTCGTCCGTCGCTTTGATAGATGTACTGACTGTGCCAAATCTCCGATAGGGTCGGTCCCGTGCTTGCTCGGTGATGGCGATCATCAGCGGCCTGACTACGGCCAGCAGGCCTTGTCGAACTGGTCGATCAACGACGACTGTC
This sequence comes from Candidatus Melainabacteria bacterium, assembly GCA_903970565.1. Classification (GTDB taxonomy): domain Bacteria; phylum Actinomycetota; class Actinomycetes; order Mycobacteriales; family Pseudonocardiaceae; genus CAJCJE01. The sequence continues at coordinate 2,442 of CAJCJE010000856.1, forward strand.
ACTTCGGAGGATTCGCGCGTCGGAACCTGGTTCTCGACCAGTTCATCGAGAAATTCCGGGCTCAGCACGGAATCGATCTGGAGTGGGTCTACGTCGCCAAGATGATGTACGGAATTTTCGACCTGATCGAAAAGGAAAAATTTGCCAGCGGGAGGACGGCCATCGCAGTCATCACCGGATGACGTCGAGTACTAGGCGTAGCGGGATTCCTGTTGGGTGCGCAGGGTTTCGGTGTAGCGGTCGATGACGACGTCGGCGATCTCGGTACCCAGCGGGGCGGCGATCCGGGCGTCGGGGGCGCAGGCGATGGCTTGGGCGGTGACACGGTCGGGGAGTAGGCCGGGGGCGAGGAACCAGGAGCCGATGCCGATGGTGGCCGCGCCTCGGGCCCGTAGCGCGGCGATGGCGGTTGGTACGTCCGGTTCGGTGGCCGCGGCGAAGGCGGCGGTCGCGGCGAGCCAGTGGGTGCGGCGGCCCAGGCGGTGGGCGAGGGCGGCGACCGCGTCGTTGGCGGGTTTGTGCGAGGAACCGGCGCCGGCCAGCACGATGCCG